>CANPET010000094.1 GCA_947573465.1 uncultured Eubacterium sp. | reverse complement strand
GTATATAATATTTTTAGGAGGTACTATGAAAAGAAAATTTATGAAAGGCATGTCAATTCTTTTGACAATTGCTTTGGTTATGGCTGGTGGTTTTGCCCTAACCCAGAATGTAAATGCCGCAAAAAAAAACAAGTATTAAGAAAATCACAAAAACACTGAAAGTTGGAAAAACCTATAAAATTGGCAAAAAGATTTATAAATCGAATATTAAAAAAGTCAAATTTGTTTCTTCCAAGAAAAAAGTGGCTTCAGTAAATAAAAAAGGGATTGTAAAAGCCAAAAAGTCCGGTACAGCAAAAATCACTGTTAAAAACAAGAAAACCGGCAAAAAAATTGCTATTATTACAATTAAAGTTCAGAAAAAAATTATTCCTGAAAAAGCACCAGACATCAAGGAGCCTACTACAACTCCCGAACAACCAACAACACCTGTAAAACCAACTGAAGAACATAATTATATTGTCGCATCTTCTGCTGATGGCACAGGAATGGTCGTTTTACACACAGTGAATGGTGCATTTGCTGACGGAACAGAATATCATACTCCAGCCTATTTCGATGTTTTACTGGAAACATACAAAACAGTTTATGGTTTATCAGAAGAACAGGCTGCTGCAATGATTGAGCAGGCAAAGGCTACAATGACACTCATGGACAATGGTCTTTACTCTCTGACTTATTCCAAATTTGCTACCGGTTCTTTAAATGGAGACCTTGATTACTTCAAGCAAATGGGTTATACCTGTACAACTGTTACAGAAAACGAAGCAAAAACTGCGGTTGAAAAATTTGTACCTAAGCACACTTATATTACAGTTACATCACCGGATGGAAACAGTCTAGTTGTAATTCACACATTAAATGATAAATTTGTGTCTGAGACAGAATATCATACTCCGGCTTATTTTGATGTTCTACTGGAAACATACAAAACAGCTTATGGTTTATCAGAAGAGCAGGCTGCTGCAATGATCGAGCAGGCGAAAGCAACCATGACCCTTATGGATAATGGATTATATTCTCTATCTTATCCAAAATTTGCTACAGACACTTTAGATGGAGATATTGCTTATTTTAAACAATTAGGCTATACCTGCACAACTGTTACAGAAAGCGAAGCAAATACTGCAATTAATGAATTTGCATCATCTAAAAATTAATATTATTTTATTATTAAATATTTTATTTTGGGATTAGGGTATATAAGCGTGTACCACACCCACCCTGATTCTATTTGTAAAAAAGTTGTCATAAACAGGGGATGTTAAAAATGTCCTTAATTAGCAGAACCCGTATCAGTCAATACTGATACGGGTTCTGCTATATCACTATAAAATATATTCTCTAATCTTCCAATTTCTGATTTTTATTTTTGATGATTTTCACGCCATCTTCAACACATACTGACCGTATTTTCTCATATCCCCTAATATCTACTGATTTTAATTTATTCCCCCAAAGAATCACTGTCTCCAAATATTTATTGTTAAATGGTTTCAAAGAAAAATCTTTCAAATCTGCATTTGCCCATCTGACCCATGTAATTTTATTGTTTTTTGCAAAAACAACCTTTCTTGTATCTTTACCATCTAAATTAAATTCTTTTAATTTCATATTTTTTGATAAATCCACATCATCTATCTTACAATAATCTAAGAAAACTGTCTTTAATTTCTTATTCTTACTAAAATCAAGCTTCTTCGTTTTCAGATTTGATAAATAAACATGTTCTACATTTTTTAGCGATGCAATATAAAAACTTTTCATCTCTTTTCCAGACTGTGGGTACCCAATGCTCAAATGCTTTAACTTTTTATTTTTACCAAATTTTAATTTATCGCATTGTACGCCCTCCATTTCCAGTCGTTTTAATCTCTTTAATTTTGTAAAATCAATCTTTTTTAAATCAGAAATCCCTTCCATATATAAATTCGTCAGTTTCTTAGGAAATACTATTTTCTTCAAAACTGGCATATCACTCATGCTGAATCGTTTAAGATTTTTTAACTTTGATATTTCCATTTTTTTCACTTTCATACTGGAAAGTTCTAAGTTTGTCAACTTTTTCAATTGATATATCTCTTTAAAATTTTTTGTGACAGAAGCATAATGTTTTCCACCTTTTGTGTACCCCATACCCAAATGTACCGAAAACTTTGTTAAATACTTCAACTTCCCTATTCCTTTAAAATTAAACTGAAAATCCTTTTTCTTATAATAGCGATTCACTTCTATGGTACCCTCTTCATCATCAAAATCATCAGGGTCCATAAACTTTCTTACTTCCAATTTTGTAATCTTTTTTAATTCCTCATCACTCAGATATCCATCCTTATCTTCATCAAAAATGCTTAACTGTACTCTTACACACTCTTCCGGAAATTCACTGGAAGTTAATGGTATCTTATTTTCTGTTCCCAAAACAGAGATTCCCATTAGAAACGTTGCACATAATACCATAAACAAAACGGTTACCTTTCTCATATTTGCCTCCTCATCACTTTCTATTTTCATCCATGCAAATAACTTCTTTTATTTGTATTATATATGAAACGAAACATTTTCGCAAAATATTGCAATACAATATACTCTGACAGCACACTGCAAAAAAATCCCTATACCATTTATCTGGCATAGGGATTTTTATTCTAACAATTATTTCTTCACTTTAACTTTTTTCACTTTAGACCATTTTCCTGTATATGTTTTACCATTTACAACCTTAAGTGCTCTAACACGAACAAACAATTTTTTCTTGTTCTTAATCTTCTTTGAAGTCAACGTGAATTTTACTTTCTTCACAGTTTTCTTAACCAAAACATTCTTCTTACTGAATTTTTTGCTCTTTGAAATCTGTACCTGATACTTAACACCTTTTATTTTCTTCAGTGTAAGTTTAATCTTCTTTGCTGTTTTCTTCTTCACAGCAGATTTTACACTTGCTTTTGGAACAGTTACATTTTTAGAGGTTGTTGCCGGAGCTGCTGTTGTAGTTTCCTTTGTAGTAGAAACGTCTTTTGTTGTAGTCTCTTCCTTCTTAGCTTCAACCCTGTGATTGCTAACTGTAAAATCTACATTCTTTACCTCACCGGTTGCACCGCCACCAAACAACCATATAAAATCAAATGCTCTGCTATCTGCTTTAAAAGTTTTCTTATATGTTGTCTTTACACCTGCTTTGACCTGAATTTCTTCTATGTTACCTGCAATCTGTATTCTTATAATCATATCTTTTGTAGCTGTAATGTCGGCACTGTATGTATACTCTTCTCCCGGATTTACAATTATCTTTTCAGAAGTTGCCTGAATGCCCCATTCTCCATCAACCCAATTTCCACCTGTTGTAACAAAACTTCCAATGATGTTTCCATCTGCCTGTGTTAATTGACCATCATAATATGACCAAGCGCCTAGATACAATGTCCAGTTCTGCTGTCCCATATAGTTTCCATCTGATGATACTGTAGGTTTTAATTCCGGATTTTCATATTCTATTGATGTTTTTTCTGATTCCAATCCTGCCTTACCTTCCACAGCAGTTACAGACACTGTGTATTTTCCTGCAGGTTGTGATGCAAAATAATCAAATGCATCATAAGATGTTGTTGTAATTGCTTCGCCATTAACTAATACATCATTAACATATAAATTATAAGATGCTGCACCTTCTACTGCATTCCATGTAAAGTTGAAATTTTCTTTAACATTTTCGCCTTTTTGATTACTCAATCCTGTTGGTGCAGCCGGTGTCTGAGGACGCATTGATTCTGGAACAACACCTAAGATTGCAATTTCTGTTACCTGCATTCCATAGCCAACCGCTTTTGGACATGAAACTTTAACGTATCTTACTGTGCCTTCATTCACACCAGATACATCCGCCACAATACCAAATGGAGCAGTCTTCTGTGCATCATGCTGCTTGTTAAATTCAGCCTGAGAAATTGTTGCTGCTGTAGTCCAATTCTCCTTGTCTGTAGAATATTCAATCAACATTCCACCATCTCCCGGATAACATCCACCTACATCAATTCTGTAACATGTATAGATACTGTCAATATCTGCAGCATCACATTCTTCACCTATATCAATAATAAAGTATGAGCCGTCTGTTCCCTTTGTTGGTGTAGCATAATCATCACCACTAACAAGACCATTCGTAACACTACCTGTACCTTCTGAACTCTGTCCGCCCATCAATTCCCATGAAGCCATATATGCAAAGTTCTTTGTATAGTCCTTGAAATCATCAAGAGCAGTCTTTACTTCAACTTCTTCACTTACAAGTCCTGCTGATACAAAACCATTATTATTTGATACTACCTTAATCGTATGCTTTCCTGAAGGAACACCTTCAATTGTATAATCTTTTCCAGCCTCACAATCTGTGAGTGAAGGAGTCGTTGCATCATCAAGATATACACTGTATTTATAACTGTCCTGATTTTCACCAGCTGTTATATTAAACTTAATATTACCTGCCAATGTCTGGCTCTTTTCTGAGGATACAGCAACTGCTGCTGCATTTGCACTAGGCTCACTAATTTCTGTTTTTGTAACTGTGAATATTTTTCCTGCGCCAACTAATGAACCAAGTGGTTGAATTATTTTTGCTGTTCCCTCTGCATCTGCTATAACGGTATTTGTCCATTTTGAACTTACACCGTCAATTTCATAATCTATCTGGTATGCATATGTCTTTCCAGCCTCTAAACCTGTAAAGATTTTTCCTAACTGAAGACCCCATTGATCATTTGCTGCCTTTTCTACATAAACAGAAATTGTATCCTGTCCATCTTTTCCATCTTTTGCTGATGCAACTACACCGGACCAGCTGTTACCTGTGTAAATATTCCATTCTGTAGCCGGCTTATTATCCTTACTGATTGTATATTTTGTCTCTGTATCCATTGGATGCCAATCATCTGTAGCAAACGCAACATAACCATCAAGTTTTGTGCTAACCTCTACCTCATCACTTACAAGTCCTGTTGAATAACCACCATTGTAAATTGATATTACTTTAATCGTATGCTTTCCTGATGAAACGCCTGTAATAGTATAATCCTTTCCTGCTACACAATCTGTAAATGAAGCATTTTCTGAATTGTCAACAAATACTGCATACTTATAACCATCCTGGTTTTCACCAGCTGTAATGTTAAATTTAATATTACCGGTAAAATCTTTGCTCGGTTCTGAAGACACAGTAACCTTTGCCGGATTGTCGGCTGGTTCTACTGCAACCGGTCCTTGTGGGTTTTCTGAAAATACTGCGATTTCTGTTACCTGTGCACCCCATCCAAGTGACTGTGCAATATTAATTCTTACTTTTCTAACATTTCCTTTCAGAGTGTCTTTATCCAAAGTAGTTGCTACCATATACTGTGAACCGTCTGCCTGTGTATCATCTGCACCTGCAGGCATCTTTGTAACTTTTGATACAGTATCAAATACTAAATTACCAAACTGGATATCAAATCCACTCGTTGGATAAAGATTATTGCTTCCGTTTCTGAACCATACAACGACCTGATCAACACTGGAAGCTGCATATTCCTGACCTAAATCCACCTCAAAATATCCAGGAGTATTAATTCCTTCATAGTTTCCATTCCACTTATCCCATACTCCATCGGTAAGTGAACCAACTCCTGTGCCTTCCTTATGGCTGCTTACTGATGCTGTCTTCTTATATGCTAAGTTTCTGTCAGTTTCAAGCCATGAAACATATTTTGTTAATTCTGATTCATCTGGTTCAAACACTTTTTCACCAGTTACTTTAAATGTCTTTCCTTCTCCGACGAGCGAACCCAGACCTTTAATTATTTTAATCTGTCCTTCTGCATTTGCTGTTTCGATTCCTATCCATTTTGCTGCCGCACCATCAATTGTATAATCAATTTGATATGCATACTTCTTGCCAGCTTCCATTCCCTTGAAAATTCTTCCTAACTGGATTCCCCATTGGTCATTTGCTGCCTTCTCTACATAAACGGATACCGTATCCTGACCGTCTTTTCCGTCCTTTGCAGCCGCAACTGCTCCAGACCAGTTTCCTACATAAACATTCCACTCTGAAGCCGGTTCTTCTTTTCCTGCTTCACCAATCTTCATGTCTACTGTGTCACCCAATGGATTCCATTTGTCGCCCGTCAGACCAACAAATCCATCAGGGGTTGCTGCACTTACTTTTGCCTGATAGCCTGCCATACTGGCAACCGTCATAACTACCACACATATGTAAGCCATTAACTTTTTCATTGTTTGATTGAATTTCATTATGTTTTCCTCCTATATTTTTATAAATTCACCCGCTGCTCATCACACCCCAATGATATTTTGAGTTTATCACAAAATCGTTTTTAATACAATCATCCCAAAGCCAATAAAAACATCACCACTCTTTTTATTTTAAATAATATTTGAACAAAAAAACGATATCCATTACTTATAGTAACAAATATCGTTTCCCTTTCAAGTGAGGC
>CANPET010000093.1 GCA_947573465.1 uncultured Eubacterium sp. | reverse complement strand
TTCCCTGTAATTTTCTCTACCCTTCTCAAAGACTCCTCTGATGAATTGCAAAGATTATCAACCACAACAACACCATACCCCGCTTCTAATAACTCAACACAAGTATGACTTCCAATATAGCCTGCTCCACCTGTTACCAAAATATTACGCATTTTACTCCTCCATCATTATTTTATCTTTATCTGCACATTCAAGTCCTCTGAAACCATAACCCCTTCAGGTACTTTCAATTTCAATGGAACCTGATGTTTTCCTTTATCCAACTTGTCCACATCAATACTTGCTTCAATATCTTTTAAAGAAATTTGAGAGATTACTTCATTTTCTCCCTGAAGTGTAACTTTGACCTCACCTAGAATTTGAACACTATTGTCTCCCGGATTCTTTATTTCAATGTCCGAACTTTTGACTTGGAAAGTTTTTGTTGCCATTTTACTTATTTCTATTTCAATTTTAACCATAGATTCCCCATAAATAACAACTCCTATTGGTACATATTGTTTTAAATCTATCGTCTTTGTGTACTTGTCTTTTGCCTTTGAAATATCAATATCTTTATCTAATAAAATTCTATCTATTCTATCAAGAGATTCTTCATCTCCTACTAATCTCACTTTGTCTAACGATAATATTGTACTTTTTATTTCATATCCTTTTGCCGGAGTTCCAATATTGCCAATCTCTATTGGTACTTCCTTCTCTTTATCTATTTTAACTGTTACATAAACCTGTCTGCTGGACATTGTTACATGCTTAGTTCTAATGATATTTCCTTTAGAATCATACAAGAGAAGCCTGCACTTATTCGTAAAGTCTGCACTGTTTCCTTCCAGTTCACATTCTGCCACAACTCTGTCAATACTATTTAAGATAGAATTTGGTGCTGTAATAGAAACATTGTTTTTAGATAAAGTATATTTGCTTGGCACAAAACCTGCTGCTGCATTCCCACTATATTCCACCTGAATATTAAAATTCTTTTTCTTTATTTCTTCAATCTCGATCATCAATGTCTGGACGGATTGTTTTTCAATAGTAACCTTTCTGGCTTTTGAACCCTGTCTTGCCGAAACCTCTATGGGAACAGAATTTACTTTTGACAATTCCTTCAAAGACGCAGTTGCTTTAAAATCATCAGCAGACAAACCACTTACAACTGATCTTTTTCCTGATATCGTAATATTGACATACTTGTCAGATCTTACTTCATATACCATTTCCATATCACTAATCGCATCTTCATGAGTTATTTCCACTGGAACACTATATATAACTACTGTTTTTTCAGGATCTGTCATATTAACAACTGTTAACCAGATTAATGCTGCAACGATAAACGCAACTACTTTAATGCCTACATTGTGCGTGAACGAAGCTTTAATCTTCCTGATTGCTCTTTTCATTGCGCTCCCTTCCTTTCCAAAATCGTTTCTTAGCCTTTATTTCTACCTTAGCCTGAGCTTTCACTAATTCACTTTTCAACACCGCTGCATCTGCATACCTGATTAATTGACCATCTCTAGCAATAGAAATACTGCCTGTCTCTTCCGACACTATAATAACAATACCATCCGTAACTTCACTAATGCCAAGTCCTGCCCTATGCCTTGTTCCCAATTCCTTACTAATAGATACACTATCAGATAATGGCAGATAGCACGTTGCTGAAACCACTTTATCATTTTCTATAATAACAGCTCCATCATGAAGCGGAGTATTTTTCTCAAATATATTAATTAATAACTGACTGGTTATTCTGGCGCCGATTTTAATTCCGGTTTCGCTGTACTGACTTAAATCATGATCTCTGGCTATTACAATCAATGCACCGGTTTTTACTTTTGCCATTTCTAAAGTTGCCCGGATAATTTCCTCAGCTGATTTATCACTTAACCTCTCATCTTCTATATTATTTCCAACCTTCAGCAACTTAAATACTACATTCTTCTTGCCCAATTCCTCCAAAGCCCGACGCAGCTCCGGCTGAAAAATAATCACAATCGCAATAATTCCTGCGCTTAACGTTTTGTTTATAATCCATAAAAGAGTGGTTAGATGAAACAACGATGCGATAACCATAAAAATAACAATTACCAATATTCCCTTTAACAAGGCCCATGCTCTGCTTTTTCTAAACCATAAAATAACATAATAAATTAACACCGCAATAACAATAATTTCAACAATATCGCTGATATAAAAATCCGGTATTGTTAAATACTTTTCAAAAAAGTCTTGAACATAACTAAATATCGCGCTCAATCCTGCACTCCTTTCTAAATCCTTATTCTCTATAATATTACTTTATTTTTTTACTCGGATTCTTTTTTCTTCTCTGAGCATTAATTCTCTTAACATTCATTTCAGGTGCTGTCACATTAATTTTTGGTACAGCTTTTACATAGTAATAATATTCGTCATCCTCAAACTGTGTATGCTCTGTTCTGGAATAATCTACAGAAAACACAAAAAAATGTATAATAAACGATATTATTATTGAAATCACACTGCCAATTATTATCTCCACTAAAGAAGTATCTGTTTTTAACATCAGACTACCTACCAGCACAATAACAAATTCCAAAATTCCTCCGGAAAAAATAGCAATTGTCCACGCATTATCTACTGACATTCTCTTAATAAAGTAAACAACAAGAATCGTAATAACAAATGCAATAATCATCAATACCATTTCATTGTTGTTACTCAGCATATTAATAATTGAATTGACACTGGCTGAACTGATATTCCCATTAGACATCCGCGTCAGCAACGCAGTGTTTTCACTAACAACATAAATAATAAAATAAATAACTGTCCCAAATACTACCGGAATAATCGCATATGGTGCCCATAACAATCCCACCACCACTGGAATGGCATATGGTATCTTCAAAAAGAATGCCAATGGAATAAATACTAAAAGAGCACCTTGCTTTGGGGAAAATCTAAAGAATAACAAAAATAATATCAATGATATTAATAAAATCAACCCTCCCAGTTCAACTGACACTGAGAATATATTTGCCACAATATCAGCTGCCAGAATAACCGTTACTACATTCCACGGCAGAAATGCACTGATAACAGATAATGCCAGCATCATAAACCACATATTTAAAAGTTCCATATAGCCAATATTAGACTTAATTAAAATCAGCGACACAAACACTACAAGGAATTTGATAATAGGCCTTAGTATAACTTCATGAGCCCCATAAAAATTTTTTAATTTTTCTCTTAGTTCAAATAATGCTGTCATTATGCTTCTTCGCCTCCCTCTTCCAATTCATCTATAATTGCATCATACTCCTGTTCCTGTATACGATGTAATGTTTTCAAATCTCCATTATATTCTTTTAAATTCCTTCTGATTTTTCGAAACCTATGTGAAAAAAATGCGTAACTGAAAATCATATACGCAACAACCAATACAACATATATGACAACTAATACAACAAGTAACCCTACAAACTTTCCTGTCGTTGTCATATTGCCAATCATTTTATCTGCACTAAATACAATCCATAAAACTAAACATAAAAAATAGCTTATGGACACACTTATAAAAGAACCCAGCATTTTCATCAACATATAATCACTTTTAAAGTATCTGCTGGATTTGATTTCTGACTTTTCATTTTTCTGTTCGTATAATGATAATTTTGTCATTAATATGATTTTTTCATTGTTTAGCATTTTCATTACCTCAATACTGATTTAAGAAAATGGGTACACATTCCCATAATCTTTTTTATTTTAACATAAGCACCGTATTAGTGCAATAAAACAAACAGAGAAAAAGCGCACCGCTGGTGCGCTTTATCCTAACTGTTCTTTTAGAATTTCTATGAATTTCCGTCCTGCGTTTGGTATATATTTCCCTTTCTTATACGCAATACACATTGTTCGAATAGCTTCCTTGTCACCGCCTACTTTATAATAATATGGGTGTTCTTTCAAATTATTATACTTAATTGTACTTTCGGCAACAAAAGATATTCCCACTCCTGCCATACTCATAGCAAGCCCTGTAATGGTCTGAGGAACCTGCATTACCACATTTGGCTGAAATCCTGCAATCTCAAACATCTTATCCACCCTATGTCTGATATGCTGCTGTTCATTTAATAAAATAAATTTCTGCTCTTTCATAACATCAAGATTCAAAGATTTGTATTTCTTATCAGAAAGATTTCCTTTTACAATCTCCTCTAATGGTACTCTATAGTCCTTTATCTCATCATTGATTGCTAACTCTTTCGGTACTACCATAATAATTCGTTCATCAAAAAGTACTTCTTTGTCAAATAACTCATTATCAATATCTGCATCTGACAAAAACATGTCCACATCTCCAATCAGACAGCGTTCTCTTACCTCAGAAACCTTACCTTCAATAATCTTCAAATCAATTCCCGGATATTTTCTATGAAATGTAGAAATTGGTCCCGGAAGATATCCGGTTGAAAAACTTGCGGTACTTCCAATAATCAATTCCCCTTTTTTTAATTCCAGCAAATCCGACATAATATTGCTAAGTTTCTCTCCTGCCTGAATAACCTCATCCGCATATTGCAAATATATTTTTCCAAATTCTGTTATTTCAATTGGAGAAATACTTCTATCAAAAAGCAGCACACCTAACGATGCTTCTACTTTTTTGATATAATTACTTAATGCCGGCTGTGATATTCCCAATGCCTTTGATGCTTTTGAAAAACTATGATGCTTCGCAACTTCCTTAATATAATAAAATTCGTTCTGTTTCACAATAACCTCACAATCCTTTTTTTGATATTATGCTTTATTATAACTTATTTCTCCAAAAAATTCACTATAAATTTCTTCACGAAGTTCCATAAAATTCTGACTGTTCCTTTTTCTCGGTCTTTCGATATCCACATCTACCATTTTTTTTATTCTTCCGGGTCTGCTGGAAAACACCACTACCCTGTCTCCCAAGTAAATCGATTCATCGATATCATGAGTAACCAGAATCATCGTTGTCTTTTCCATTTCCCATATTTTCAGGATTTCATTCTGCATTGTTATTCTGGTCAATGCATCCAAGGCTCCAAATGGTTCATCCAATAACAATACCTTTGGTCTGTTAATCAATGTTCTGGCAATACTTGCTCTCTGCTGCATTCCTCCAGATAATTGTTTTGGGAGGGCTTTCTCAAACCCCTCCAATCCAACCATCTTTATATGTTCATGAACCATTTGCTCTTTGACATCCTTTGGCAGTTTTTCATGGATGCCAAATGCAATATTTTCTTCTAAAGTCAGCCATGGAAATAATCTTGACTCCTGAAAAATCATTCCAACCTCAACATTCGGTCTCTCCACCAGCCTGTCGCCAACATATATTTCTCCCTTTGTAGGTGTCTGCAGTCCACCAAGCATTTTCAAAAGAGTACTTTTTCCACACCCGCTGGAACCTACAATGCTGACAAACTCTCCCGGTTTAATATCCATATCAATATTATCTAATACGTTTATTTTTTCATTATCTACAAGAAAATCTTTACTTACATTATTAATCTTTACTCCAATCCCCTGATTTATCATCTCACTCATCAGTCTTATTTCCCTTCTTGCACATTCCATTTCAAAATAACATCTTCCAGCCATATAAGGAATAAGTCTAATACCAGACCAATCACTCCTATTACAGCAACACCAACCAATACCTGTGCTACATTATGATACTGTCTTCCCTGCATAATCATATGTCCGATACCTGCTGATGCAGCTATCATTTCTGCAGTAACCACACAGTTCCATGCCGAACTGATTCCAAGTCTGACGCCAGTAAAAACAGATGGTAATGATGCCGGCCAGATAATTTTAGTTAGTATCTGAAACTTGTTTTTCTCAAGTATTTGTCCAACTTCTAAATACTTATTATCAACATTTTTGATTCCCTGTGATGTATTTACCAATATAGGCCAGAAACTACCAACAGTAATAACCGCAATCTTTGGAGCCTCATCAATCCCCAGCCATAAAATAAACAATGGAATCCATGCTACCATAGGAATTGGTCTTAACGCTCCTACAATAGCACTGAGTGCCTTATTAATCCATGAGAATAATCCTGTGATTATACCTAATACAAGTCCACAGCTTCCACCAATCAAGAATCCAATCAATACTCTTCTAACACTGACAAGCAGATTTTCACCTAAAGTTCCATCGCTGATGGACTGAACAAATGTATCCCAAATTTTATCCGGAGAAGGATACAATCTCAAATTAATCATTCCCGCATCACTACACAGTTGCCAGATAATAATCCCAATTACAGGAATTAACGCAGGAGTAATAATATTCAAGAATATTTTTTTAATAATGTATTTTTTGTTCACAGTTGTTTACCTCTATTTAATTCCATCATAGTAAGATGTATTAATATATTTTGTAATGTCATCTGCGGATTTAATTATGCAATCATCGCTTGATGTATCAAACTGATTTGAAGAAATCAAAAATTCTACAGTAGCTTTAAAAGCATCTATCTTCTCATCTGTAATTTTTACATCTCTATCTTCACAATTTACGGAAGCTGATGCCACGTTAGCATCTACTCCTGTATAA
>CANPET010000092.1 GCA_947573465.1 uncultured Eubacterium sp. | reverse complement strand
TTGCTTTGTAAGTTCCATTCTGGTTGGATTTACTCTTGTACCTGCCATAAACTGTCCTTTCTTTATTTATTGTAATACTTTTCTAAGTATTTATCATCGATACGTTTTAATTCTGACTTAGGAAGCATGGATAGGAGTTTCCATCCAATATCCATTGTTTCTATAATCGAACGGTTTGCATCATAACCTTGGGAAACATATTCTTTCTCAAACTCATCTGCAAACTTTGCATATATCAAATCAATGTCAGATAACGCCGCCTCGCCTAAGATCGTCATTAATTCTTTGGCGTCTTTTCCTCTGGCATAGGCAGAGAATAACTGATTCATTACATTACTGTGGTCTTCTCTCGTCTTTCCTTCACCAATACCTTTATCTTTTAGACGGGATAATGAAGGTAAAACGTCGATAGGCGGAGTCACGCCCTTTCTATAAAGTTCACGGCTTAATATAATCTGACCCTCTGTAATGTATCCTGTTAAGTCAGGAATTGGATGCGTCTTGTCATCCTCCGGCATCGTGAGAATCGGAATCATTGTAATACTTCCGTCTTTTCCCCTCTGACGTCCTGCACGCTCATACAATGTAGCAAGGTCTGTATACATGTATCCCGGATAACCTCGTCTGCCCGGCACTTCCTTTCTGGCTGCTGATACTTCACGAAGTGCATCTGCATAATTGGTAATATCTGTAATGATAACCAATACATGCATTCCCTTTTCAAAAGCAAGATACTCTGCCGCCGTAAGTGCCATACGAGGTGTCGCAATACGTTCTACTGCAGGGTCATTTGCCAGATTCATAAACATAACCGTTCTGTCTATCGCCCCTGTCTCTTTAAAACTATTTACAAAGAAATTGGACTCCTCAAACGTAATACCGACTGCTGCAAATACTACAGCAAAAGGTTCGTCAGTACCTATAACTTTTGCCTGTCTGGCAATTTGTGCTGCAAGATTCGCATGCGGCAGACCGGATGCCGAGAAAATCGGAAGTTTTTGTCCTCTAACCAATGTATTCAATCCGTCAATTGCTGAAATACCAGTCTGTATAAACTCAGACGGATAATTTCTCGCTGCAGGATTCATAGCAATTCCGTTAATATCTTTTCTCTCGTCAGGAAGTATTTCCGGTCCATTATCGATTGGATTTCCCAGTCCGTCAAATACACGTCCCAACATATCCATAGATACGCCAAGCTCCATACTTCTGCCAAGAAATCTTACCTTACTGTTTGAAAGATTGATTCCTGTTGAATCTTCAAACAACTGAACCAGTACATTATTTCCATTGACCTCTAAAACTTTACAGCGGCGTGTTTCGCCGTTTGCCAGTTCTATTTCACCCAATTCGTCGTAAGTCACACCTTCTACATCCCGCACAAGCATCAATGGACCTGCGACTTCCTGTATTGTTCTATACTCTTTTGGCATTTTAGAATTCCTCCTTACTGAATGTATTTGCAATCTCTACAGATAACTGATTATTTATTCTTGTGAACTCACGATCAAGGCTATCCTCCGGAGTATATTTAAATCTGCCAATCGCTTCACGAACAGGCATCTTAATTAATCCTTCTACATCTGCTCCTTCGCTTAATGCTTCCGCTGACTGCTCATAAAATCCGATAACCAGTTCCATCATCATTTGCTGTTTTTTCAGAGATGTATAAGTATCAATCTCATGGAAAGAATTCTGATGCAGATAATCCTCTCTGATAGAACGCGCTGCTTCCATCTTTAATCTGTCCGGTGCGGATAAAGCATCCATACCAACCATTTTTACAATCTCTTCTAACTCCGCTTCCTCCTGGAGCAGGCTCATCAACTTCTGACGAAGTTCCAACCATTTCGAATCTACATTCTCTGTAAACCATGGACCAATACTGTCCACATAAAGAGAATAACTTGTCAACCAGTTAATTGCCGGGAAATGTCTCTTGTAAGCAAGAGCGGAATCAAGTCCCCAGAACACTTTTACAATACGAAGTGTTGCCTGAGATACCGGCTCAGAAATATCTCCGCCTGGAGGAGATACTGCACCAATCACAGATAATGCTCCGTCTCTTCCTTCCTTACCTAAGGTTACAACATCGCCTGCACGCTCATAGAACTGTGCTAAACGACTTCCAAGATATGCAGGATATCCTTCCTCTCCCGGCATTTCCTCCAAACGACCGGACATTTCACGAAGTGCCTCTGCCCAACGGGATGTCGAATCCGCCATTAATGCTACAGAAAATCCCATATCTCTAAAATATTCAGCAATCGTAATACCTGTATAGATAGATGCTTCTCTAGCTGCAACCGGCATATCTGATGTATTTGCAATCAAAACTGTTCTCTCCATCAGAGACTGTCCTGTCTTTGGATCTTTCAACTCTGGGAACTCATTCAAAACGTCTGTCATCTCGTTTCCACGCTCTCCACAGCCGATATATACAACAATATCAGCCTCTGCCCATTTTGCTAACTGATGCTGGATAACTGTTTTTCCACTACCAAATGGTCCCGGAACAGAAGCAACACCGCCTCGGGCAATCGGGAATAATGTATCTACAACTCTCTGTCCCGTAATCAATGGCTTATTCGGATTTTTCTTTTCCTTATAAGGACGTCCCTTTCTAACAGGCCATTTCTGCATCAATGTCACTTCTTTTTCGCCCTCTTCTGTCTGAATGGTCGCTATCACTTCTGTTACATCATATGTTCCTGCATTGATGCTTGTAATCTGTCCTTTGATACCATAAGGTACCATTATCTTCTGGGTAACTACTGCAGTTTCTTTCACAGTTCCAAGAATATCTCCTGCTTCAACTACGTCTCCCTTCTTTGCTGTCGGCACAAACTCCCATTTTAGTTCTCTTTTCAGAGAGGGAACCTGAACACCACGCTCTAAAAGGTTGCCTGAAACCTTCATGATATCATCTAAAGGTCTCTGTATTCCATCATAAATGCTTCCAATTAATCCCGGTCCCAGTTCAACGGACATTGGTGCCCCTGTTGATACAACAGGCTCCCCTGGTCCCAGGCCGGTTGTTTCTTCATAAACCTGAATAGACGCCTGATCTCCATGCATCTCAATAATCTCGCCAATCAGTTCTTTGTCGCTTACACGAACCACATCAAACATATTGGCATCACGCATCCCATCGGCGATAACCAATGGTCCTGCCACTTTTTTTATTACTCCTTTGCTCAATTCCATGCTTTGCCTCCTACTTATTTCCGAAAACAATATCCGAACCAATGGCCTGTTCTACAGAATCTTTGACTCCCTGTACGCCCGCTCCTGTATTTCCCAATACACCGGGAATCAAAATAATTGCCGGTGTGACCATTTCTTTATACTTTTCTATTTCTTCCTCTATCTGTCCTGCCAGCGCTTCTGTTATATATATAATCGGATACTCCCCGCCTGCCAGTTTTCTTAGCAAATGTGCAGCTTCTGCCTTATCATCCGCAGGATAAATATCAAGACCAAGAGCCCCAAAGCCATATATACTATCATAATCGCCCATTACTGCTGCTTTAAGCATACATCACCCTTACCCTTTCCTTGATAAACTCATTATCAAATCCGTTTAATTTTCCTGACAATATAATCTTAACCGTTTTTATCTCATTTTCTCTGGCAATCATGTAAGCTACAATCGGACCAATCGAAAATGCATTATATTTTTCCGGTTTGATATCTTCAATAATTTTATTGTCGCACCAACATTCAAATACAGATTTTGACTTTTTAAAAGCCTGTACTGCATCTGACAAGCCTACACTCTCCAGATAATCACAGACACCTGTAATACCATTCTCCACTGCCATTGTCAAATCTGTTACACTGATTCCATTACATGGAACAAGGCACTTCTTTGTAAACTGACTATCTTTTCCTGTTGTAGCACATCTGACAGCGATTTTAATATCCGCTGTCATCACCTGGGAATCTGCATATTTTTTAATCAGACTATTTTCAGAATTATTTCCGGCTTCTCTGATTGCCTCTAATGCTGCCCTGTCAATAATCACATCACAAAGCTGACCACTTCCTGTTTTTAACAGAACCTCTGTAGCCTCTCTTGCTGCAGATGCCATGTTATCCGGAAGACTGCTGTATTCCCCCTGTTTGATACAGTTTTGAAGGTATTCCGGTTCTAACTTACAATGAGAATAATAAATGTCCTCTGTTTCATCTGCTGTGCAGACCTGTTTAATTGCCGCTTTTAAATTGTGAAACTCATCCTTGATTGTCAAAATATCAATCGCATCTCTGTCTTCTACTAAATCATTTAGAACTTTTTGTGCTTTTGCCTTCTCTTCACTTAACATTTCCGGAAGTGTCTGCTCAGGGCTTCCATTTCCCCAGCCTTTATCCCGTAGGAAATTAATACAATCATCATATGTTTTGCACTGCAGCAAAGCTGTAATTGTATCGTCTGTAAAAAGACTGCTCTCTAAAGCTCTGATTCTGGCAACGCCATAAGTATATTCTAATTCCATGGCATTACCTCCTATCCAAACAACTGCTGATTTGCAATATCTTTTAATCTGTCTATGTCTGCATCAAACAGTGCCTTTATCTGACAGTTCTCTTCAATCTCTCCATAAGCTAATATAAACCCATTATTTACGCTGTCTCTGTCTGATGAAATCATTATCTGGCCGCCTCTCTGTTCAGCAGCCTTTTCAATTTTTTCTTTAAAATCCACCGGCATTCTGTTGATATCTTTTTTACTCAAATACATGATTCCCTTCTGAGGCTGTACATTTTTTTCAAAAAGCTTTATTAGAAAATCAAAATATTGTTTATCCGAAAGATTCACTAACTTTTCCTGTGCCTTTGTTATCGCTTCCTCAATACTCTGCTGTCTTATTTTTAAAACTGCATTACGCTCACGAAACTGTGCCCCGGATTTCGTTTTCTCTTCATAGAGATTCCTTTCTGATTCCTTTTTCTTTCGAAACTGTTCTACTTCCTTTTGAACCTTCTCTCTGACACCTGTCATATATTCATTACAATACAGCTTCCTGTAAAATAGTTTCTGCTTCTGCCTTTGCACTTGCCTGGATTTCTTTAATAATATTATCTAATCCACTCATATTTTACTTCCTTTACTCTTCTATAGACTTATACCGTTAATTGCAAGGAATGAAATAAGAAGTGCAAGAATCGCATATGTTTCTACCATAGCCGGGAAAAGCATAGCCTTTGCAAACTGTTCCGGTCTCTTTGCAATAATTCCGATGCTCGCTGCCGCTGTCTTACCCTGATGTTTTCCTGACACAAGACCTACGATAGCGATTGGAAGACATGCTGCCAGAATTTCTAATCCCTGAAGTGCACTCATCTGCACAGCTCCACCACCAATAATTCCAATTTTAGACAAAGTTACGAATCCAATCAGTAATCCATAAAGTCCCTGTGTACCAGGTAACAGCTGCATAACCAAAACTTTTGCAAACTTTGATGGGTCTTCTGTCATAACACCGGATGCTGCCTGACCTGCCGTACCTACACCAATTGCTGAACCCATACCTGCCATAAGCACTGCCAGTGCTGCTCCAAGTAATGCATAAAATAATCCTAAATTGTCAAAAAAAGCTCCCATAATTAATTCTCCTTTACATTTACATATTTTGTATTTTCATCATGAAATCTATCAACCTCATAGTCTTCATTACCAAAACTTTTTACCACTCTAATTCCAGATAAGTTATCTTCAATTCGAGCATTTATATCTCCAACCCTTTGCCTATTTCTCTTAAATGCTCTTTTCATTTTACGATTATAATAATAAATAAATGCACCCATGACTGGTATAAAAGCAAATACAATTAAAGTTAATTGAAGATTAATAGTAGCTAGAATAATAAAAGCCCCAAAAAACTTTATAAGTGAAATAACAATATCCTCAGGTCCATGATGATACAATTCTGTCAAAGAAAACAAATCATTTGTAAGTCTTGACATCAGTTGTCCTGTCTTTTGTTCATCATAAAAACTAAAGGAAAGCTTTTGATAATGCTGGAAAAGTTCATTTCTAAGATCCCGTTCCATATAAACACCCATGACATGCCCTTGATAAGCGACAAAATAATTGCATAAATACTCTATAATTACTAGAACAATCATGAATATTCCTAATTTATAAATAATACTAATCTCAAAATTTTTATCAATTAATACTGTTCCTGTAAGATATCGAATAATCATTGGAAAAACTAAAGTTATTGTAGCAGCTATTACTGCACAAAATAAATCTGCAATAAATAACCTTAAATATGGCCGATAGTATGATAAAAATTTCTTTGCTCTACTACTCATATAATACTCCTTTCTCAGTTACAATATCATATCATAAATTATTAAATAATTTAAGTAAAAAGTACTTTTGTTAAGATTGTGTTAATTTATTTTACAAATAATTTACAATTCCTTAACATTTCTATATTATTGGTATGTATAGGAGTGTGATCATATGACATTAGCGGACATAGACTGGCCAATGATACTCGCTGGTTTGGGATTATTCTTATTTGGAATTGAATATATGGGTGATGGTTTAAAAAACTATTCAGGTGATAAATTAAAAAATATCATTGATAAAT
>CANPET010000091.1 GCA_947573465.1 uncultured Eubacterium sp. | reverse complement strand
CAGTTCAGCAGGGGCTGTTAAAACTGTTAGAAGGCAGTGAAGTTGAGGTTCCGGTAGGTGCTACAAGTAAAAATGCCATGGTACCTCTTGCGACAATAAATACGAAGAATATCTTATTTATCTGCGGTGGAGCATTTCCTGACTTAGAGGACATTATTAAAGAGAGATTAAATAAGCAGGCAGCTATTGGATTTTTAGGAGATTTGTCTGATAAATATGATAAAGATAAAGATGTCATGAGTAAAGTTACAGGCGAAGATCTGAGAAAATTCGGAATGATTCCGGAATTTTTAGGAAGACTTCCAATTGTATTTACTTTGGAAGGTTTGAGTGAAGAAATGCTGGTAAGTATTTTGACAAAGCCAAAGAATGCAATTATTAAACAGTATCAGAAACTGTTAGAGTTAGATGAAGTAAAACTGGATTTTACAGAAGGAGCATTAAAGACAATTGCACAAAGAGCTATGGAGAAAAAGACCGGGGCAAGAGCGCTGCGTTCTATTATTGAAGAGTTTATGTTAGATATTATGTTTGAAATTCCAAAAGATGAACATATTGGAACAGTAACAATTACTGAAGAGTATATTCATGGAACTGGAGGTCCAGTTATTGGAATGCGTGGACAGGATTTGTTAGAGGGATAGTGATATCCCTCTTTCTTTTTCATCATTTTCTATATGAAACATAGACTAATTACAAGGGGGTGAGTGTATGCCGGATTGCAGAGAAATAATTATGTCAGAAGAGTATGGGGATTTTATTGCGGAGTATGGAGCGGGAAAAGAAGGAGCTTTGGAGCAGTATCAGGATTTGTGTACGCAGATTGTAAATGACAGATATATATGTATCTATGAAAAGTTGGAAAATTTGCCCGATTTAGGAGTTGCTGTAAATACATATAATGCTATTCCGAAATTATATGGTTTGATGGATTCTACCGCAGTAGCAGATACTGGTTCTGTGAGATTGCAGAATCAGACAGGTTTTGAACTAAAGGGAAAAGGAGTAATTATTGGATTTATAGATACAGGAATAGATTATACAAATGATATTTTTAATAATGCTACCGGGCAGACAAGAATCATTAATATCTGGGATCAGACTGATAATAGCGGAACGCCACCAGAAGGTTTTAGTTATGGCAGTGAATATACGATGGATGATATTAACAGGGCCTTACAAAGCGAGAGACCATTGAGTATCGTACCACAGACAGATGATATTGGACATGGAACTTTTATGGCAGGGGTGGCCTGTGGAAAAGATGACGAACAGCAGGATTTTGTTGGAAGTGCACCAGAAAGCTTTATTGCAATGATTAAGTTAAAACAGGCAAAACAGTATTTGAAGGATTATTTTTTAATAGATAATGATGAACCGGTCTATCAGGAAAATGATATTATGCTGGCGGCAAGTTATTTAAGGCAGCTTCGCATAAGATATAATATGCCTGTTGTAATCGTATTAGGATTGGGCAGTGGCAGTGGTGACAGATCAGGAGGTCTGCCATTGGCTCAGTTCGTAGATGAACTGGCGCAGTATATTGGACAGAGTGTGGTAGTATGCTCAGGCAACGAAGGAAATGAAAGACTTCATTATAGTGGGAATGTAACAGATACGGATGTAGACGAAGTGGAAGTCAGAGTTGGAGAGAATGAAAGTGGATTTGTGCTGGAATTGTGGGGAAATACTCCGGATTTATTTTCTGTTTCTTTTATTTCTCCATTGGGAGAGAGTGTTCCACGTATTCCGGCAAGAAAAGGGGTCAGCCAGCAGGTTAATTTTTTATTAGAGGGAACAACCATTCATGTAGATTATAGTCTGGTAGAAGCAGGAAATGGTGAGGAACTGGTATTTATGAGATTTGTTAATCCTTCACCAGGAATCTGGACGATTAGAGTCTATGGAAGTAATATTTTAAATGGTGGTTTTAATATATGGGGAAATCTGAGGCAATTTGTGAATAGTGATACATTTTTTTTAAAACCTAATCCGGAAATCACATTGACAACTCCTGCCAGTGCTGAAAAAGTACTGACAGTCGGAGGCTATGATAGTAGTTCAGGGGCATTTTTCCCAAAGTCAGGGAGAGGATTTACAAATGATAATAATATTAAGCCGGATATTGTTGCTCCGGCAGTTAATGTTTTTGGTCCGGATGTGGGAAGAAGTGCTACACTTACCGGAGGTTTTACCAGAAGAACAGGAACATCCGTTGCTGCTGCACTTACCGGAGGCTGTTGTGCACAGATATTTGAGTGGGGGCTCGTAAAGAGAAATGATATTTATATGAGAGGAACTTATATTAAAAGTTATCTTATAAGAGGGGCAAATCGGGATAGAGATGTTAGATATCCGAGCAGACAATGGGGATATGGGAAATTGGACGTGTTTAGCAGTTTTCTAATTTTGACAAGGACGTGATATAACAGTTCAGCCATGCACAAAAAAGGCAGAGATTCAAAAGGACTGCTTGCAGGACTTTGAATCCCTGCTTTTTTGTATATGGTGAGCCATAACAGCGAGAAGAAGCGAAGCGGAATCGAGCTGATGGCTGAACTGTTATAGAGAAGAAAGGCGAGAAGAAGCGAAGTGAAATTGAACGGGTGGCTGAACTATCTTTCATGGCTGAACTATTCAGCAAGAACAGTTGATTTTTAATATAAAGTATATTAGAATTAATTAGTTAGTGTAGTTATACACTGGATAATATGAATATACAAGGAGAGTAAAGATGAAATTATCAAAATTAGTGGGAGACAGATTTAAAGAAAGACCGGCTAACTGTCTGATTGACAGTCATGCACTGATGGTAAGAGGAGGATATATCAAGAATGTAGCAAATGGTATTTATTCTCAGTTCCCGCCGATGAAAAGAATTTCACAAAAAATAGAAAACATCATTCGAGATGAGATGGATAAAATTGACGGACAGGAAGTGCTGTTTCCAGTAACTTTGCCGGGAAGTCTTTGGGAAGAGTCAGGAAGATATGAAAGTGTCGGTTCAGAACTTCTGAGATTTCAGGACAGAACAGGAAGTAAGATGGTACTTGGCATGACACATGAGGAGGCATCTGTTCAGCTTGTCAGAGAGTATGCGAACAGTTATGCTAAGTATCCATTTATGATTTATCAGATTCAGACAAAATTCCGTGATGAGGCAAGACCACGTGCCGGACTTATCCGTGTTCGTGAGTTTACTATGAAGGATGCGTATTCGTTCCATACATCACAAGAAGATTTGGAGCAGTATTATCAGAAATGTTATGATGCATATAATCGTATTTTTGCCCGTTGTGGTATTCCAGAGGTGGCAGTAGTTGCATCTGATTCCGGAATGATGGGAGGAAGCATTTCTCATGAGTATATGCTTTTAACACCGGCAGGAGAGGATTCGATTGCCGTATGTCCGGAGTGTGGATACAGTGCGAATGTTGAGGCAGCACCTAGCATTATAGAAAATGAAAACAAGATTCCAATGGAAGACTTAAAAGAGGTGGCAACACCGGGAACAGGTACGATTGAAGAACTGTGTGAGTTTTTAAATATACCGGCTGAAAATACAGCAAAGGCAGTCGTTTATCAGAAGAATGAAGATGACAGCTTTGTTGTTGCATTTATTCGTGGTGATTTAGATATTCATGAGACAAAACTGACAAATGCATTAGGTTTTGAAATTCACCCGGCTGTGATTGAGGATGATACAGTTCTTACTGCAGGATTTATCGGACCGGTAGGAATCAATGAAAAGGTGACAGTATTGTTTGATAATTCGTTAAAGGGAATTAATTATTTAGTAACCGGTGCGAATAAGGTTGATGCCCATTATACCGGATTTAATGTGGAAAGAGACTGTCCTGATGCAGTGTATGCAGATCTTGCTAAGATTGTGGAAGGTGGTATATGTCCGGAATGCGGTAAACATACGATTACTGTTTCAAGAGGTATCGAAGTAGGAAATATATTCCAGCTTGGCACAAAATATTCTAAATCCATGGGATTTAAGTATACTGATGAAAATGGTGAAGAACAGTACCCAATTATGGGATGTTATGGTATTGGTGTAGGTCGTATGGCTGCTTCTATCTGTGAAGTAAGACATGATGATTATGGTCCAATCTGGCCGATAACTATTGCGCCATGGCAGGTACATCTGTGCTGTCTTCGCTCTGATGATGCAGCATGTAAAGAATATGCTGATAAGTTGTATGAGACATTACAGAATAAGGGCATTGAAGTAATCTATGATGATAGAAAGGTAAGACCGGGAGCAATGTTTGCGGATGCAGATTTGCTTGGTGTGCCGGTAAGAGTAGTAGTAAGTCCAAGAAATCTGGAAGAAAATGCTGTGGAAATTTCAACAAGAGATAAGCAGATTGATAAGCAGAAGACTCCAATGGACGATGCAGTGACGGAAGTTGAGAGAATTATTAAGAAATTGATAGATGATATTTATAAACACGTAAAATAAAAATGTAATTTTTAAAAGAAAACCGGATTGTTATTAAAAATACAATCCGGTTTTTGGTTGTTATTATAAGAAGATGGATAATCGAGTTTGATATTTAAGTTTGGAAAATACGTAATTACTGGCAGATTATAGAATAAGAAAAAATATGGAATAACAGTTATAACATTTTACAATGACAAGAAATTCTGATAAAATATAGTTTATATAAACTATGTTGATAATACAGTTGACAAAATTATTTTTAATAAGGTTGAGTAAAGAAATTAAGAGATATCTATCAAAAGCGTAAAGTTTTTTGATAGATATTTTTCGTTTTGATGTTTTGGCAAATGACAGTGATTGCAATAGATGTGCAAAAATAATTATAAAGTATTTGTTAAATAAAGAAATTGACAATAAAAATGTATAATAGTAAAATAAAATGGCGAAAATGAAAAAGATTTTCAAATTGCGAAAGATATTTTAGTGTTATAGGAGGATGCTATGGCAGGAAAATATAAGACGAAACAGCAAGTGGCGATTTTGGATTGCCTGAAAGTACATGGCAAAAACTATGTAACAGTTGTGGAAATTGAGAAGTATTTAAAAGAAAAGAATTGTTCGGTGGGAGTTACTACCATATATAGGCATTTGGAAAAGTTGGAGCAGGATGGTGTGGTGGCACGCATTAACGTAGAAAAGCAGCAGGGTGCATGTTATCAATATGTTATGGAAGATGAGAATGATGATTGCTTTTATATTGAATGTGAAAAATGTGGACAGGTTTCCAGAATGGAATGTCATCATCTGGCAGAATTATATCATCATGTAAATGCTGACCACCATTTTAGTATTAATCCGAAAAAGACAGTGTTTTATGGAAGGTGCTCGAAATGTGCCAAGTAGTGGTATGACAGAAATTTGTAATAAAACAGTATTAAATTTTATAGGATGTATGTTTGGCAAAAGTAATAAGTTGGAGTTTGAAATGAAAATATTGAAAAGAAGCATTGCATTACTTGTTGGGATAATCATGTGTTTTAACATGGTAGGGTGTAATAGCAATACAGGCAAAGAAAATGATAAAAATAAATATAAGTTAACGATAATGACAACATTGTTTCCTTATTATGATTTTGCAAGAGTTGTGGTAGGAGATGTAAATGATATTCATGTGGAGTTATTGTTGGCTCCCGGACAGGACGCTCATTCTTTTGAACCGACTCCGGATGATATTATTAAAATAGATGATGCAGATTTATTTATTTACAATGGCGGATCTATTGAAAACTGGGTAGAGAAAGTTGTTGATTCCTTAGGGAACAAGTCACAGATTCAGATGAGAATGATGGAACATCTTGAAGAAATGGGGTTTGTTAAAGAAGAGGAACATGGGGGAAATCATTCTGAAAGCGATTTAGATAACAAGTCAGCACATGAGGAACAGATTTTTGCAGAAGAAGAACATGGGCATGAAGAACACGAACATGTTCATGACGATAAAGAAATGCAGGAAGGTAATGAGCATAATCATGAAGAGGTGGACGAGCATATTTGGACATCACCGGTGTATTCTATGATTTTAGTTCAGGATATCTGCAATAAACTGTGTGAAATGATTCCTGAAGATAAACAAATATTTCAAAAAAATGCGGGAAATTATATCAATCAGTTAAAAACGATCGACAGACAGTTTCGTGAGATTGTGGAAAAATCAGAACATAAGGAAATAATTTTCGCAGATAAGTTTCCTCTAAGATATTTTGCTGATGAGTATAGTTTAAAGTATTATGCAGCATTTCCGGGGTGTAGTGGTGATACAGAGCCGAGTGCGAAAACAGTAGCCTTTTTAATAGACAAGGTAAAAGGTAAGGACGTGAATGGGGTCTTTTATTTGGAATTAAGCAGTCAGGCTATGGCAGATGTCATATGTGATGACACAAATGTAAAGAAGTATCAATTTAATTCATGTCACAACATTACGCAGAAACAGTTTGATAGTGGGGTGACATATCTTGATTTGATGAGAGAGAATGTGAAGGCATTGAAGGCAGTATTGAAGTAAAAAATGGAGTTTTATCATGGTTTTTGAATGTAATAATGTAACGTTAGGATATGAAAATAGAATAGTAGCTGACAATTTAAGTTTTCGTCTGAATGAAGG
>CANPET010000090.1 GCA_947573465.1 uncultured Eubacterium sp. | reverse complement strand
CTTACAGGTAAATCCACGAATCTACAATTGTGAGGTCACTTCATATTGTCTCCTAAAACTAACACAAATTATATCATTTCCTACTCTATATTACAAACTGAAAAAGATGAGATTTTAGACATCTTTCACTCTAAAATCTCATCTCATTTTTACTTATTCACTTTAACTTTTTTCACTTTACTCCAAGCACCATAATAAGTCTTTTTATCAACCACCTTGTACGCTCTCACCTGAATAAAATACGTTTTCTTTTTCAACTTCTTGATTGTATATGATAATTTATTCTTTTTAATTTTCTTAATTTTAGCTTTCTTTAATTTCTTCTTGCTTAAAGCATAACGTACGTTGTAACCACTGGCACCGGAAACCTTCTTCCATGAAAGTTTTACTTTCTTTCCTTTTTTATTCACAGCCTTCTTAATCGCTGCTTTCTTAACAGTTACTTTCTTTGGCGCTGCTGTTGTTGTAGGAACCGGTCTGTTTGGATTATCTGCTGCTTCAATAACTGTTACAATTGTTCCCTCACAATTATTTCCAATTCCTGTGATAGTAATTGTAATCTTCCCTGTTGCATCTGTCACTGCTGTATAAGTGTAATCAATATTACTTTCTAAGGTTCTTCCATTATCTGGAACATTTACAGTTACAACTAACTGATTATTTTCAAACTTTGTTTTCACACTGGCATTTGCCATTTTTCTCTTATTAATTGTAAATTCTTTTGTAATAGTTCCTGTATAATTTCCGATACCACGAAGAGTTATCTTCGCCGTTCCCGGATTCATATTATTAACATATTCAACTTCAAAGTCCTTCATTGAAGATAGGTTATAATCACCCTGCTTCATTTTAACAATTGGTTGAATTTCCATCTTCTTATATTCGTACTGTACACTAACATTTGAATAATCCTTTGTTACCACATCAGATGTAATATCAACTGTATCAATCTGGAATTTTGCAGTAAGTTCACCTTCATATGAACCGATACCTGTTACGATTAATGTAGCTGTTCCTGCATCAATATTATCCTTATAAGCTACAGTAAAGTCTACATTTTCTTCTAACTGTATATCGCCATCTGTTACTGTAAATGGAACTGTCTGCTCTTTTCCATTAAATGCAAGGGGTACTTCTTCCACATTCAGACTGCATTCTGCCAAGTCTTTCCCTTGAATATCAACATCAATGGTTTTCAATACAGAACCGCCGTATTCTCCTACACCGGTTACAGTCACTTCTATTTTGCTTCCTGCATGGTTGATAGAATAAGTATAGTCACTATTCTTTACTAATACCTTATTGTTGTATTTTACTTCTACAACCACTTCTCCATCATCATCTAATGTTACCTCGACCTGTGCATTTGCAATATCTGTCTTTTTAAGAACTGCAATTTCATATATCTGGAATCCATAATCCTTATGGCCCTTCATATTAACCTTAAGATATTGGATTTCATCTGAAGCATTATCTGCTATATCTGTAACCACATAACCATTTGAATCGGCATTCCTCTGCATGATTTCCCATGAAACTGCTTTTGTCCTACCAATTTCATAGAAGCCATCATCTGGATTTTCCTCATCAAATACTTTTGATGCTTCAATTATATAATTACCACAGAATGTATTATCTGATTTATAATTTACAAGAATTCTTCCAATAAGAGAAACATCAATTTTCTGTTCCAAATCAATAACAACATACTCTGATGTTCTCGTATTATCTTCATCGTCAAACTTAGATGCCCAATACTTATCCTTTTTTCCATCTGTCAATACTGTAGGATCCTTACCTTCCTTAGCAGATGTAGAAGAGACATATACTGGCTTATTTAGTGCCATATTCTTTTCAGCAAATGTCACATTGGCTGTCTGATCTGCTATTTCCGGATATTCAACAGGATTTACACCAATCACAGCAAATTCTTTTATCTGATATCCATATCCTGTATTACCGTTTGAAAAATGTAATTTTACATATCTGAATTTATCTAATGTTACATTGGATAAGTCTACATCAAAATGTTCTTGGTCTACTTCTACATTACTGTAAATTCCAATGTTCTCATAATTTTCTCCATCTAAAGAAATGGAAACATCCCAGTCCGTAACATTCGTTGATCCATTCTGATTATATAGTAACAGGAAATTAATATTGTTCACTTCCTGTGTTTTTGATTTTCCTAAGTCAATCACAAATGTCTGTTCTTTGGCACGGTCATTTCTTTCTGTATTTACAAAGTCATTTCCTGAATTTTTTCCATCTGTCAACGCCCCTGCTTTATTTTGGCTGCCTTCAGAACTCTGCGTGTAATCAGCTCCATAAATCAGGTTATAATCCGTATTCAAATATTCTGATTCATCTATTGGCGCTCCACCTTCTACAGAACTTGCACTTCCGGACATATTTGGTGTAGCATTTCTTTCATATCCAATCGCTGCCAGTTCGCGAATCTGGAAACCATAATCTTTAGCACCATCTAACATATTCAGTCTGACATACTGATACTTGGACAACTGAATATTACTCGTGTCTACTGTCAATTCACGATTTTTATAGGAATAATCTGCTCCTGATGTATAAACAGTTTCAAAATTTTCACCATCCAGTGATAACTGAATATTAAAGTTTTTACTTGCTGTAATATCACTTACATAATAAAGCATAAAGGATTTTAAATTACTTACATCCTGTACACCATCTAATGTAACTGTTACTCTCTGTTCACCTTTCGCTCCCCACTTTGTGTTACAGAATGTTCCTGTGGAAAGCCCATCAGTTAATGCTGTGTCTGTATTTTCATTTCCTTTGCTGCTATATGTATATGCTGCACCTTTTAACAAGTTAAAATCTGATTTTAGAAGTTGAATCTCTGTCAAATCTTCAGCATCCAAATACTCATCTCCTACAATAGCAGATGTTGATTCTCTGTACTCAGTATTTTTTACCGGTGCATACTTAGAATCATTTCCTGCCTGAACAATATATGTGGCATATGCTTCATATTGTTCGTTTTGAAAATCAACATTATTGTACACAGTACAATCATCATAAGTAGTAACTGTTGCGCCTTCTGAAGCATACCCATTTAGACTGGTTCTGTTCGCATCTTCATCTGCAATATATCTTGGCTCTGTAACACTGGATAAGTGAATCATAGTTCCACCATTTCCATTTGCCAGACGTCCGAAATTAATTCCTTCATTTAATCCCTGCATAGAATACTGCCAATGAGAATGTCCAGTAACCAATGTGGCATTCTTATATTGAGTTAACAACGACTGAAGATTTTTTCCACTGGTTGTTTTTACCACATCTTTAAAGTCTAAATCATAAGAATAATTGCCTGTATTTTTCAAATCTCCGGTACAATTATTATAATCTACTGCATCATTCTCTAATGTATTAACACACAAATAATAATGCTGGTACAAAAATACATTTTTATCTTTGTAATTTTCTAACTGCTCTTCTAACCAGTCCATCTGTCCTGTTGTAACCAGCTTGTCCGTATCATAAACCTCACCGGTCTTTGCAATATTGTTAAAGAAGATAAAGATATTTCCCCCTGCCTCAGTTACAAAGTCCAGTCCCGGAACTGTTGTATCAATTTCCTCTCCATCCTCTGTCTCTTTGTAAACAGTTGCAATCGGATTGGTCAATGCATCATTTGCAAGAATTTCATGTCCATTTAATTTATTGTGAACTGCTCCATCTTCATCCACTGTAAAATATGTACTTGTAATTGAGTTATACCATCTACTGACAGATGTATCTAACAATGATTTATTACTGGTAGATAATGTTGTTCTGGAATCATGATTACCTATAGCAGTCAAAACTGTCATGTCAGGATGTTTTGCAAGTGCCTCATTAAATCTATCAAATGCCAGCTGCTCGCCTGCCTGCGATAAATCACCTGACATTGCTACAAACCTGATTCCTTCATTATCTAAAAACTCCATAGCCTTATCCATTGCCGGAACCGCATCATCTTCTGCCACAGAACTGTATCTAGTAAAATGCGGGTCCGAAATAGAACCAAATGTATATGAACTCTCACTCGCCTGAAACTGTTTCTCTTCCGGAATATTATATGCATATACCTGTTCATTCTGCTTATAAACAACAACAGTCTTTGCCCCTTCCGGAATGGCTGTATAATCATTAATGATATTAAAAGAACCTGTACCGTCCTTTACAACCACTCTTGCCAAATAAGAATATTCATAGTTACCTTTTTTTAATTTGTTCCCGCTTTCATCACCCCAAAATACCTTGTATACACCATCTTCGTTTGCGTTAATGTATATCGTACCATCCGCATATCCTGGAGTACTATACGCAAAATCATACCTGAATGCTGTTAGTAAGTTTTCATCTGCCTTAACCATCTTCTGAAAATCTGCCGGTCCGAACGCCTGCACACTCAGTGCCATAACCAGACTCAAAACGATACTTAAGCCTTTTTTCATGTTCTTTCTCATAAAGAATCCTCCTTATTTACTCTCCCCTTTTCAATCTTGTCCATAGTATTATATTTTATCATATCCCCATTGATGGCTCAACCTTTTGCTCCTATTTCATTAAAAGACAATTCCATCATACAGTCTGCATCCATAAACAAAGAAACTCCCTTATTTTAAAGGAGTTTCTACATTTAGTTTATAAACTGTAACGTATGTATCATTTGCTTTTCGCATCTACATATTGGATAATGACATCTGCTACCTTTTCTAGAGGAATATTCCCGGTACGAATACACAAATCATATCCCCTGGAATCTCCCCACTTGTTTTCACAGTAAAAATTATGGTAAGCTTTTCTCACTTTATCCATCTTTTTCATCTTTGACAATGCTGCCTTTTCGTCAATGCCCTCTCGATCCATAACCCGTTTCATTTTACTCTCTTTATCTGAAGTAACAAAAACACTGGTCATATTCTCATTGTCTGCCAATATTTCATCAGCACATCTTCCAATCACTACAAAAGATTCTTTTTCTTCATTTGCTTTTTTTCTTAAAAACTCAAACTGCTTAATGGCTACATCCTGTTCGATAGATATTGCAGAACCTACAATTGGCATTGGCATAAAGGACAGGCTGATAGGTCTTTCGTCATATCTTTCTATCATCTCTTCGCTATACCCACCATCCTTAGCCACATGACTTAGCAACTCCTTATGATATAAAGGTATGTTATAGTGTTCTGCCAGTTTCTGTGCAATGATATGTCCTCCGCTGCCAAACTCTCTTCCGATTGCAATAATTACCTGTTTCATGTTCTCTTCCTCCTATTCATTATACTCTGAATATTCGGTATTTATGTCTAATCCGTACCTACTATTCTTATATTAAATTATAGCATAAAAATATATAAATATAAAGAAAAATGCAACAATACATAATCTTTTTAAATCTATAAAAAAAGAAAGAGTTCACTTGCGGAACCCTCTCTTATACAAATAGAAACTTGTTTATTCCTAGCTATTTTATATCACCTATACAGAATACAAATTGTACATCTCTTTTGCCTCTGTCTCTGTTAAAGAAAAATATCTCATTAATTGTTCTAAAACTTCTTTCTCTTCTTTCTTGTCTTTTATTCCTTCTTTTATAACAGTTATCATAATCTGTTGTCTTCCCTGGTTCATTCCCTGCTCCAAACCAACAGACAATCCCTTCTCATAAGCCTCTTCCTCATGCACTTGCAGGTCCATCTCATAATCATATTCCGCACATAAAAAGTTCACGACCTCACTTCCCTTCCTTGACAGATATTCTTCCAATATATGGTTCTTTATACAGTATGTAATCGCAGACTTCATATAATCATCCACACCTGCATTTTTATACTCCCGTACCTTTTCCACAAACTTGGAATACTCCTCCAGTACCTTACATTTCTTCAGCAGTTCACTCCCTGCTCTTGTATTGATATTTATCACTTTTACTACTAATTCTAATGATACATTATCATCTTCTTCACTGTCAAGATATGCATCGGAAAGTTTCTGGACAGACTCCACTTTTTCATCATACTGTCCATTATAAAACACAAAAAACTCCGGTCTTGGTATTTTATATGTTTCTTTTTTATATCTTTCCCTGACCGGCACTATTTTTTCATACGTCCTTGACACATATAATAAATCCCTCAGCGGCATGTTTCCATTCATCGTGCTCTGATGTTCACAGAACACCAGCAGTCTGTTATTCATGCCAAATGAAACATCATTTTTTAGTTTCATATACACAACATCATCCACACGGATCTTTTCTATCGTTACATCCTCTATTTTATAATCTGTCCCGAACAGTGCGTTGTATAACTCCAGTTCTCTTTCTTTTGCTTTTTCATCCTCAAAAAATAAATCCGTGAACACACTGTCCTTATACTTTTTATTAATATTGTTTTTCTTTTCCTCCGTAATCCTTCTCCTTTCTCAAAGTCACTATTTGTATGTAATCTATATTAGTGTTCAACTCATTGCTTGTCAATATAAACTTTTTGTTACTTTTTGTCACTTGCACTTTTTTCTTATAAATTCCGGTTTGTAGGGGAATGATTTTCCTGCTAAAAGGTAGTTTGCTGGGAATACGTTCAC
>CANPET010000089.1 GCA_947573465.1 uncultured Eubacterium sp. | reverse complement strand
TTTCAAGTATACTTTATTTATCATATAACAGAAAAATAAAAAATCAAGAAAAAGGATGAAAAATGAATCTTACCAGAGAATATTATTTGAGAACATATGATGAATTATCAATTTTATCAAATACAGAAAAATGTGTGACAGTTTTAATGAGAAATAGGGATACGGGAGAACTGGTTGTAAAAAAAACAATGAATAAAAGTTCTTTTGAAGTATACAGTAAGTTAAAAGAAATACAGCATAAAAACATAGTAAATGTATTAGAGTGTTTTGAAGATGGGGAACACTGTATTGCGGTGGAAGAATACATAAATGGTAAAAGAATTGATGATTATTGTGCCGGTAAAGCAATATCAGAAGAAGAATGTATTCGATTAGGTATCAATATATGTGATGGATTGGAGGCAATTCATCAAAAAGGGATCGTGCATAGAGATATTCAACCTAAAAATATTATTATAAGTAACGAAGGAACATTAAAATTGATTGATTTTGATATTTCCAGAATTAATAATAGAAATAAACAGAAAGATACTGAACTGCTGGGGACGGTTGGATATGCAGCTCCTGAGCAGTATGGGTTTTCCCAGACGAGTAATAGAAGTGACATTTATTCTGTAGGAGCGGTATTGCTGGAGATTTTTCAAAAAAAAGAAATTGATGTGAGTCAGAAAATAAATAAGATTATCATCAAGTGTATGGAATTAGACCCTCAAAATAGATATTCATCAGTAGTTGAGCTGAAAGAAAATTTAGAAGAATGCATTGAAATTAAAACAATAGAACAGGAAAAGATAGAAAGGCAGACGAAAAAAGAAGAGAAAAACCTTCCACCCATTACACTCAAATATATTATTAGTACCATTCCGGGATTTAGAAGAAAAAAAATCCTGCATGTAATATTTGCAGTTTTTTGGTACGTAGTATTTTTATGGTCATTTGGAGCAGTTGCATTTGAATATAAACACATAAGCATATACAACAGAATAATTGGAGCAATATTATCAGAGATGTCTTTTATCATTCCATATATGTATTTGATGAATATTGCACATATAGCAGAGAGAGTTCCGCGAAAAGTATTTTATAGTAAAGCACAGCAGCGTCGATATCAAATTGGCATGTCAGTAGTAATATTTATTGCTTTAGTAATTTGTATTTCATTTGTATTACCGTTAGATGGATGAGAGTAAAAAATATCAATGGATAAGAAATTTAACGAATGGAGGTGCACAAAATGAGTGAAATGAAAGAAAAAATGCATACGGGGGAACTTTATCTTCCAGGGGATGAAGAAATCATGAAAGAACAGATTGTTTATCAGGATAAACTGTGTGAATACAATATGACGAAACCTTCAGAAACCGAAAAAAGAATGAGTCTGTTAAATGAAATGCTGGGTGATTGCGGCGAGGGCGTATATATTGAAGCACCTTTCTACTCAAATTTTGGCGGGCATCATTGTCATTTTGGCAATATGGTCTATGCTAATTATTGCCTGACATGTGTGGATGATACTCACATTTACATTGGTGATTACACCATGATTGGACCAAATGTTACGATTGCTACTGCCGGACATCCAATCTTACCGGAACTTCGTGAGCAGGGGTACCAGTATAATATGCCGGTTCATGTTGGAAGGAATTGTTGGATTGGTGCAGGAGCCATTATTATGCCGGGAGTCACAATAGGGGACAACACAGTAATCGGAGCAGGTAGTGTGGTCACAAAAGATATCCCTTCAAATGTTGTTGCCGTTGGGAACCCTTGCAGGGTGATGCGCGAAATTAATGAGCATGATAAGGAATATTATTATAAAGATAGAAAAATTATTATGGAAATGTCTCTGCCACTACAAAACTGAGATTTTTACAAGGCTTAATTTACTTCCACAATTGTTACGGATAATCAATTTTTGATTTTGGGAGGTAGGAAGAGGTATAAAAGAAATATATTTATGGGACCAAAAACAATTACATGAATCAATTTGATTTTTTCATATATTTATATGTAATATTTATTTGCTTTTTTGAAAATTCAAAGGATATTACATATATAAATCTATTTTTCTATTGGATATACATGTAATCTTCATTTGCCTTTTGGGGGAATTCAAAGAATTCTACATATATGAAATCGCTTTTTTGCAGGATATATATGTAATTTAAATTTGCGTTTTTTGAAATTCAAATCATTTTACATATATGAAATTGTTTTTTCAGAGAATATATATGTAATTTATTCAGAAAAAGGAAATATATTTGAATAATGTAATGAAACTTTATAAAAAAGATAAAAAATGCTGGCAAAATAAATAGATGTAAGCAATAAATATTCGTTTTGCGGTGGTGGGGAGAGAGATATAAAAGGAATACACTTGAAAACATGGAATTTTATATACAAATGTTTATGAAATTCAGTTTGCAAGTGCGTTCCTTTATTCTCATTTCACCCTTTCAAACGAGAATTCATAGTGTTATATCTCACTATATCCATATCCATTTACCAATGCTTCCACAGGTTTTCCTGCTTTACACATTGGACAATCATTGTGGGTATAAGCATCATAATTCGGTATATCTTCAGCCCTGAATAGTGCATCTACACGATGTCCGTCAACAGAGTCGACAGCACTGAATATGGCTGAAATTCCTTGAAGTGTTCCACCATAATACTGAATACATTCAATACTGTTACGGACAGTCTTTCCGGTAGTAGCTGAAGCAAGAAGAAGCAATACATTTCTTCCCTCTACTTCAGGTTTTAGATTATCTCTAAAAATCATCTGACCATTAGAATTAAATTCTGGTGTAACCACGTAAATTGTCTTGTGGGCATTCATAGATAAAACGCCGGCACGGCTCAACTCATTTGCAAGAAATGCACCAATTACCTCGCAGTTATCCAGACATACAATTGTATCTATCGGTTTTCCCATTACATTATAATAATCTTTCATGGCTACGGCGATACGTTCTGCCTCATTTGCACGTGTCTTCATCGTTGTCATATCTAAATAATAATTTAGATGTGAGTGCGTTGTTGCGAAATGCCCCGGTATTACCTTGATCGCAATATTAGGGTCTTTTTTTGCGAAATATTTTACTATTCTGTTTTGAATCATAGTCAATCCCTCCTTTGCTGTAAAAAGGTATCACGAGCCGTTTTACGTGTCTGACACAGGCTCGTGATACAGTCATCTGCAGATGACAAATTCCGTCCTTACTGATATATCTATCTTATTCTTTTATGGAAGGATTTTCAAGTGCAGAATGAGATTTTTTTGATTTCATTAAAAGTATTTTATTCACGATAAATGCTGCAAGAATCAGTATCAGTTCTGCGACAGTAGCCCACAGTCTTGATACAATGGAAATAATCACAGCGTATTCCTTTGGCATAATCAGTAACAGTCCAGCCATAAGGATTCCTTCCCTGACTCCAAGACCGGAAACAGTAAAGATTGCCAAAATACCAATAATAGCGGACAATCCGTAAATACCGCCTACATACAGCCATTGTGAGACTCCTATATTTGGATAAAGAGAAACTACTAAAATGTAGAATCCGGTACCAACGACCAGCCAGTTTAAAATAAATAAAAAGACAACTTTTATCATTTGCGGATAGGTAATTGTAATCTCCATATCATCCTTTTTCATTAACTTTCCAAGTCTAGATAGAAAGAAGTTAATAATCTTTGGATTAATACATATAAAAAATAAAACAACAAGGCCAATAGTCGCCCATTGGTAATTTGCTAACAATTCATTTGGAAAAAAGAATAGTGAAATCAGAAACAGAAATGCCGCACCGAGCAGAGTACATATATTTTCCAAAAAGAAACATATGGTTACCTTCCGCATAGGAACACCGTTTTCCTGATATCCTGGAATTCTTGCTGCCAGCATAAAAACTTTTCCGGGAATATATTTTCCGAGAATAGAGTATAGGTAACTGGTAACAGCCTTTGTATAACTGATACTGCATTGATTCAGCATGGTGATATAATGCCATAAAGATGCCAATGATATTTTGTATACAAAGTAGAGCAGTATAGACAGTACAAATATACCCCAGTTAAATTTGGACCACTCTATCTGTCTGATGTCGTCCCAGCTTGTAATAAAGTATTTAGCCAGAAAAATTGCAACTACGACTAAAAACAATATTTTGCAGATACTCATTAATGTTTTTTTATTTATTTTTTTTGACTTCATGGTTTCACTCCTAAAAACTTAGCAATACACGGATAAAGCACATATAATAATAATAAATAATCTTTGTCGGTATCTTTGCTAATTTATCATAATGTTCTTCTGAGAACTTTTTATTTTTCTCAGCTAATTTAAAAGCCAACTTGTGATTCCATTTGCATTTATCACTGGTATCCATGCTGATTTTTGAATGTTTTTGTTTTATTTTAGCAAGATTAAATTTAAATACTAATGCTCTTTTCTGACTACGCACCATATCTTTGTCGCTGATGTGTGTTGCTGCAATATCTCCGTCACCTATCGCCCGATTCATAGCATCATATGCTTTTCGGGAGCGGATAACACAGCTGGTGTGTTTGATTGGATTACCCTTCATCTCTTTTAACCAGATGTCACCGAAACTAATGTCACTGCATTCAGCATAATGATCCTGACAGGTCATACAGCTGTCTTTCTCAAAAAAGTATGCATTTTTATAGGCACATATCGTCTTGGAATATGAAAACTCTTTTGCGCTTCCGTCTTTATAGAGAACACTCGAAGTGCCGCGCCAATGTCCACGGCGGTAGTATAATCGTTCTGCATTTTCGCCAGTTATTCCCGACTTTTCCATAGAAAGAGTAGTAGCTTTAGGAGAATGATTACCGCTGCAATATAATCCTAATTTCATCACAATTTTTTCTTTCAAAGAAGCATCGTTTTTCATGATGGCATCCAGACCATGGAGCATACATGGAGTCATTACGACAGCAACTTTTCCACTAAAGTTTCTTACCACATCTAAATGTTTTAGTAATGGAATGTTCATGTAGATACTCGACGAAGCATCACAGATTTCTTCCTTTGTCGTGGCAATATATGTTTTGTAAGTTAATTCACCATTTTCAAAAGCAGTTTTCGTTACCCATGCACCATCAATTGTTTTGTTTTTCAACATATTACAAAGCAGAGCAGTCACCATGCCGCCGGAAGCAGCATTTGCGCGAATGGATTCATCTGTTGCATATCCTTTTTTACAGCCAAGATGTGGTCCGATATATTTATCAGGATTATTATAATCCAATAATTTTGCTTTTTTCTTAGGTTTACCAGTTACTTCATCTATGATTTCACTGATATATTTAATATTATTTCTGGAACTTACCAGAACAGTATCTAGATTTTTGTCCAGTTTTGCCCGAATGTCATTTTCATGAGAAACAAAATCCTCAAAGCTTTTCTTTAATTCAGACAAGTCCAGTTTTGAAAAGTCAATCGCATACTGTCCCAGTTCAAACATATCCAGTACTTCCTGATATTTGTGGCTCCAGCCGATAAGAAGAACAGGAACTTTCTGTTCCAGAGAACCAATCATGGCATGGAATCTGGAAGCTACCAGATAACGGCATTTTCCAATATAGGCACGAATTTCTTCTGCATCCATTTCTTTATGATACCAGCGAACCATGTTCTTGTCTGCAACAGCATCATAAATAGCGTCTCCAACCATCAGGTCATTATTTCTTGATTTTTCACTGTTAATTCTTGCCGCATTCGCAATAAGAATAACATTGTATCCTGTTTCATTTAAATAATTTATAAAAGAAACCATAGTATCTTTATATGCAATGCCCATTTTGTCACATTTCTTTTCTACAACGGAACTGATGGAAAGTCCGACGACATTATCATTGAAGAAACTGTCACTGGTACAGACTTTGTTTACTTCATTGTTCCAGTACTCACTGTCTTCCATGGAGAAAGCTCCGTCAGCACATAACTTTACATTGTCTTTTACACCGATTCCCATAAGATTGTCATAAGTACCCTGACCTCTGGCACAAATAAGTTTTAGTTTTGGAAGAATCCATTTTGCTAAAAATTTATTGTATGGGTTTTTAAATGTTCCTAATGCCTGAGAATATTTTACTACAGGCGTACCCATTAAAAGTGGAACTGCCGCACAGACAAAGGCATAAGTGTTCATTACAAAACCGCGACTGTCCACAAAAGAAATGCCGGCTTCGTCTACAACCAAATCCGTTTGTGTATAGGTTCTTAATATTTTGTTTTTTAAAAGAAGCTTCTTAATGGGTGGACACCATTTAAAAAGCTTGTATAATACCGCCAGAGGAAAGGCTGTAAATAACAGCTGTTCCGGCTTAGTGCTTGTAATGTTAATAAAGTCAAAAGGCAATTGCTTTTGATCTTCTCTTGGATAAACAGACATTAGGTTAATATTCAGTCTGTCACCATAAATATCGTGTAGTTGTTTTATAGAACTTTGCAACATAGCGGCAGCACCTTTGTTGCCGCTGTAGCTTGCTGCTGTAATTGCAATTGTTATATCTCTCATGTTTTATACCGATCCTAATTTATTTATCATTATCTTCTTTGTTTTTATCATAATCCAATTTTCTGACGTGGTACTGTACATCTTCTAAAATCTTTCTGTTTGCTGCAATAATATCTGCCTGCAGTGCAATGATATAGGTAAATACACCAATCATCATAAATGTGCTGGCAAGAATTAAAGACTGA
>CANPET010000088.1 GCA_947573465.1 uncultured Eubacterium sp. | reverse complement strand
ATGAGAATGGCGAATATGTAGGTGGTGTTCTGTCCACAGATGAGATGTTTAATTCTTATTGGTATATTCAGAATATGTGTGCAAAAGGAAATATTTGCACAGACATTTGGAGCAGCAACTATACATCTTATCAGGTATTTGAAAAGACGATTGGCGGAAAAACAATATATTCAGCACAGGTATGGAATCCAAGTGATAAAACGATTACTGTAAACTTTGTGAATGAAAAAGGTAATCTGGGAAGTGTGAAAGTTCCGAAACATGCTTTGGTATCTGTTGACCCTACGAAGAATGAGGATAAGACACAAGATACAGAATATGTTCCGTATGAAAGTAGAGATAAAGTGTGTGATATTCCGGGTGTCGTAGAAGCAGAAGATTATGATACAAATTTTGGATGCGAACCGACAACGGATAATACGGAAGGTGGATACATTGGCTGGATAGATGATGGAGATAGTCTTTTATATAATCTTAATGTAGAGGAAGAAGGAGATTATGTTGTAGATTATAGAGTGCAATGTACGAATAGAGAAAAGAACAGTGCAGTTAAGTTAAAAACGGACAATGATGCAGATTATATACTGACAACTTATCTTGACAATTCAACTACAGACTGGAAGAATGTAAAAGATACAAAGACGATACATTTAAAAGAAGGTCAGTATCAGATGAAACTGCTTTTGGTAGATGGTGGATTTAACTTTAATTATGTAAAGATATACAAAGCCGGAACAAAACCACCTGTAGCAGATTCGGATGATCTTACTATGGCTGATTTGACAGGTTATCCTGAAATTAATTTAAGTGGAGCAAAGGTTATTGATGTTTCGTCAGAAGCGAATAACACAAATACCGGAGATAAGATTATTGATGGTGATTTTGGAACAAGATGGGAATCAAAAGCAGCAGATCCACAATATTTGACAATTGATTTAGGACGTGAAGAAGAAGTTGGTGGAATTAAGATTTACTGGGAAGCAGCTGCTGCAAAGAAGTATGTTATCGAAACATCAGTGGACAATAGAAACTGGACGACTGTATTTACACAGGAGAATGGCAAAGGTGGTGAAGGCTATGGAGATGAAAATAGAAATTCAGGCCTTGAGTCTATTTCTTTGTCAAAGGTAACAACAGCCAGGTATATAAGGATTTACTGTATTGAGAGAAAAACAGGATATGGCGATTCTATTTATGAGGTAAAACTTTATGGAAGAGGTGTAGATCAAAAAGAACAATTGAATGCGCCATCTGTGCTGGCAACATTAAATGGTGATAAGATTGAAGTTACATGGGATGCAGTAGAACATGCACAGAGTTATATTGTTTATAGAACTTCACCGACAGCTACGAAGAAAGTTATTGCTACAGTATCAAATACAAGTTATGTAGATGAGAAGCTCAGCAGTTCAGGAAAATATACTTATTATGTAGTTGCAGTACCAGCAACAGATGACAAGAATTACGTTAAAAGTGGTTATAGTAACCCATCAAATGTAATTAATTATAACAAACCGAAACCAACGGAGCCACCAACAGAAGCACCAACGGAGAAAACGACAGAACCGTCAACGGAAAAGCCAACGGAGAATCCAACCAAGCAAAATGTGGAGGAACCAACAAAGACTGATGATAAATCTGAACACAAAATTAATAAAATATTTGTGTATAAAAAATTGAAATATCAGATTAAAGATACAACAAAGAGAACAGTTAGAGTCTTTGGGGCAAAATCTAAAAAAATAAAGAAGGTAAGCATTCCGAAGAAGGTTGTTTATAAAAATGTTACTTATAAAGTAGTTGAAGTTAGAGCAAATGCGTTTAAAGGATGCAAAAAACTGAAGAGTGTTACAATTGGAAGCGGAATAACAGGAATTGGTAAAAAAGCATTCTTTAAATGTAAAAAGCTTAAAAAGATTTTGATTAAGAGTAAAAAACTTAAAAAGGTTGGCAAAAAAGCATTTGGAGCAATCAATAAAAATGCGGTGATAAAAGTTTTCGCAAAGAGGAAAAAGAAATATACAAAATTGCTGAAAAACAAAATCACGAAAGGAAATAAGATTGTGAAGAAATAATGGAATGATGCGTATAGCGGAGAGAATGACTGATAGAATTCTCTTCGCTATATTTTTTTTTGTTAAAAATTTATATAAATTTTAGTAGAAAATGAAAATTTTTGTAGATAATACAATAAAAATCTGATAAGATATAAGTGGAAATTTATTTTCGGATCGGGGTAGTGCTTTTAAATGAAAAATAAAAGCACTATATTCAATTTATGCGTTAAGCAAATAATAAGAAAGGAAAAGTATAGCAGAGCTATACGAAGGAGAAACATGATCGAAAAAATTTTTAAACTCAGTCAAAAGAACACAACAGTAAAAACTGAAGTGTTAGCAGGTATTACTACATTTATGACAATGGCGTATATACTTGCAGTGAATCCTAACATCCTGGGTGCAGCAGGTATGGATCCGACAGCTGTATTGCTTGCAACATGTTTAGCATCATTTATTGGTACAATGTGCATGGCATTTATGGCAAACTTACCATTTGCATTATCAGCAGGTATGGGATTGAATGCATTCTTTGCATTTACCGTTTGTGGAGTAATGGGACACTCATGGAAACTTGCTCTTGCAGCAGTATTCGTAGAAGGTATTATTTTTATTATTCTTTCGCTTACGAATGTGCGTGAGGCAATATTTAATGCGATACCTCTTACATTAAAAAGAGCAGTTTCTGTTGGAATCGGATTATTTATTGCATTTATCGGATTGCAGGGAGCTAAATTATGTGTAAATGAAGATTCAACACTTGTAACAATCATTAATTTTAGAGATAATTTTAATACTGCAGGTATTTGTGCATTGTTAGCACTTATTGGATTGTTTATTACAGCTGTATTATACATAAAGAGAGTAAAAGGTTCTATTCTTATTGGTATTCTTGCAACATGGATTTTAGGAATGATTTGTCAGGCAGTAAAATTATATGTGCCAGATGTTGAAAATGGATACTATAGTTTGTACCCAACATTTGCAATGACAGATTTTTCAGCTTTAGGAACAACTTTTGGACAGATTTTCAGTGGTGGTGTTATCAGTGAAATTAAAGGAGATATTCTTAATTTTGTAATTATCGTATTCTCATTCCTATTTGTAGATATATTTGATACATTAGGAACTTTAATCGGTGTTAGTTCAAAAGCGGATATGTTGGATGAAGAAGGAAGACTTCCTGAAATTAAGCCGGCATTGTTAGCAGATGCTGTTGCTACAAGTGCAGGTGCCGTTCTTGGTACATCAACGACAACTACTTTTGTTGAATCAGCTGCTGGTGTGGCAGAAGGTGGTCGTACGGGTTTTACAGCAGTTGTTACAGGATTGTTATTCTTAGTATCGATGTTATTTGCACCAATATTTACAGCAATACCAGGTTTTGCTACAGCACCGGCATTGATTATGGTAGGATTCTTAATGTTTACATCCATAAAGGATATTGTTTTCTCGGATGAAAATATGGTAGAAACTATTCCTGCATATATTTGTATTATAGCTATGCCATTGTTCTATAGTATTTCAGAAGGTATCGGATTAGGAATTATATCATATGTTATCTTAAATGCTGTTTGTGGTAAGGCAAAGAAAGTTAAACCATTGATGTATGTTTTAGCAATTTTATTTATACTAAAATATGTATTTTTATAAGATAATATAATTTTGTATAATAGGAAATTTTTCCGAATTTCCTATTATACAAAAATGCTCCGCAGGATCTCAGAGGCGCAGAAAGGTAGTTATTCTTACGAATCTGCGCCTCGCGGAAGAGTTTGCAAGCAAACTCTTTATGATGTAGAAAGAGCCTCCTTTTAAAAGGAAGGCTCTTTTTGCCTTTATTTGAAAAAAGGATTTGACCTTAACCTTCATAATGCGATAGAATGGGTAGGAAGTCAAAGGGATTCATATACTAAGGATGTATTGTTATATCAATTGACTATGTTTGAGAAAGAATAGGTAGATGTTTATGAAGATAGAATGGAAGCAGTGTTTCAAAATAGGAGTGACTTTATTTATTTTGTATCTGTGCACAACATATTGGAAAGTTGTAATGAATATGATGGGAGTTGCACTTCATAGCATTACTCCTATTATAATAGGAGCATGTCTGGCATATCTGATTAACTTATTAATGGGATTTTTTGAACGTTCACTTTTCCCTAATGGTTTTAAAGGAAAAATTAATGAATATAAACGTACAATCTGCATGATATTAGCAGTGACGGTAACGGTATGGTTTGTGGCATTAGTTATCTATATGGTTATACCGGAATTTGTTAAATGTATTAGTATATTTACTGAAAATCTTCCGTCTTTGGTAAATGATGTTTCACAAAATAAAATAATACAAAAAATAATTCCGGAAAATGCTTTAAATACATTAAAAGATTTAGATTGGACCACATATATTGAGAAGATTAGTAAATTTTTATTTGCAGGTGTAGGGGGGGCAGTGAATACTGTAGCAAGTGTTGCAACATCTGTAGCATCTACAGTGTTTACTATTCTTATGGGAATTATATTTTCATTTTATATTTTAACAAGTAAAGAAAAGCTGATATCCCAGGTTAAGAGAGTTTCGAATGTCGTTCTAAAAGAAAAAATTACAGAAAAATTATCAAAGTATATTCGGGTTATGGACGAGTGTTTTCATAATTATATTGTAGGAAAATTGTTGGATGCAGTAATTATAGGTGTAATGTGTGCTAGCGTAATGCTGATTTTCAGAATGCCTTATGTGGCGATGATTTCAACATTACTGGGAGTTACCGCATTAATACCGGTAGTAGGAGCCTATGTGGGTACCGGAATTGGAGCGTTTATGATGCTTACAGTATCACCATTTAAGGCGCTGATATTCATTGTTATTATATTAGTTGTTCAGTTAATTGAAGGGAATTTGATTTATCCAAAGATTATGGGTTCTTCCTTGGGGCTTCCGGGAATCTGGGTATTGGCGGCAGTAACCATTGGTGGCAGTACATTCGGAATTCTTGGAATGTTAATTGGTGTTCCAATATTTGCTACAATATATAAGATTGCAGGAGAAGGTGTAAGAAAAAGAGAGAAGAACATGAATTGACGATACAATGAATCGTGTGCTAATAAAAAAACAGGAATTAATTGACATGTACCTAAAATAATAGATATATGCAATATATTCCTGTTTTTCTATTTATTGAATAATTTCATCATCGGGGATAATGATTGCAGCAACAATATAGGCTAGAATTCCAGTACCGCAGGAGCAGAGGGTTAAAAACGCCCAAAGCAATCTGACAAGTGTAGAATCAATATTAAAATATACGCCGATACCACCACAAACACCGGATAACATTTTATCCCTAGATGATTTATATAGTTTTTTATTCATAAATACTCCTTAGTATTTCATAGCTTCTTCTTCGCCACTCATTACTCTGATAGCACCCTGAGCAAGAGCAAGTAACTCGTCTTCTCCAGGATATACTGTAACAGGAGCAATCCATTCAACAGCATCCTTCATTGTATTCTGAGTAATTGCATTATAAGCGATACCACCAGTTAAAATAATCTGGTCAACTTTACCGCCAAGAACAACTGCCATAGCGCCAATTTCTTTTACTAACTGATAATGGAAAGCGTCCATTACTAATTTTGCATTATCATCTGTTTCAGCCATCTTTACAAGGTCTCTCATATCGTTTGTTCCAACATAAGCGTTGAATCCACCATTACCGTTAATCATCTTGCCAACTTCTGCCTGAGTATATTTACCACTAAAGCAAAGTTTCATTAATGCACCTGATGGAAGACCACCAGCTCTCTCAGGAGAGAAAGGACCGTCACCATCTAAAGCATTTGCTACATCAACAACCTTACCATTCTTATGAGCACCAACAGAAACGCCACCACCCATATGGACAACGATTAAGTTAAGATCTTCATAAGCCTTACCAGTTTCTTTTGCATATCTCTTTGCAACAGCCTTTTGATTTAAAGCATGGAAAATTGAGATACGAGGCATTTCAGGATGACCTGATAATCTGGCAATATCCTGTAATTCATCAACTACTACAGGGTCGACAATGTATGATGGAACATTGAGTTCTGATGCAATTTCCTTAGCAAGAATACCACCAAGGTTTGAAGCATGCTGTCCTTGTTTGCCAATCTTTAAGTCTTCTAATAATTCAGGTGTTGTTTCATAAGTACCACCTGGAATTGGTTTTAATAAACCACCACGCCCAACAACAACATCAATATCATTAAGATCAACACCTTTTTCCTTTAAAACGCTAACGATAACATCTTTACGGAAATCTTTCTGATCATAAATTGTAGCGTATTGTGCAATTTCTTCTGTAGAATGTCTAAGTGTTTCTTCCATAACCTGTGTTTCATCTTCGTACACACCAATTTTTGTAGAAGTGGAACCAGGATTAATAATTAAAATTTTATAAGCCATTTTTGTTCTCCTTTATTATTTGAGTTTCTCTGCAACAATAGCGGCAAGAGCAATAGAATTTACTTTTACTTCAAATTCATCAGAACGTGATGTAAGGATAACAGGAGCGCTAGTACCTGTTAAAATATTTCCATTCTTGCAATCTGCTGTGTGAACTAAACATTTATATGTAATATTTCCGGCATGAATATCTGGGAATAATAATACATCAGCATCTCCAACAATTTTTCTG
>CANPET010000087.1 GCA_947573465.1 uncultured Eubacterium sp. | reverse complement strand
TGTCTCATAATTTGCTTTGGTTAAATTATTCATTTCCTTATCACAAGTAATATAAATTCTGTCAATATCGCTTGTATCATATTCCTGTGCCATAACTTTCATACCACAAAACATTACAAAAGCAATTATAAGCACTGTTAAATAAGCACCTTTCAATCTACTTGTTCTCATATTAACCTCCATATAATCTGATATTTTTCTGTTGAAATTTATTATAACATTTTAACTCTAAGAGAAAAATATATATTTAAATCACTTTTAAACATTCTTTGCATAAATTAAATCATGGAGGTGCCCATGAAACCAATTGCTGTATTATCCGGAGACAAACGACAAGATTATATTTGCCAGTATTTAAACCAAAATGGATATCATGCTTATATGAAATCCACTATGGACTTTAATCAGGACGAATATATTATCTGCTCTACACCATTGTGTAAAAAAGGAAAATATTTAAATTGTGATTTTTACTCTAGTTTTCCAATGGATACATTTATTCATTTATTAAAGCCTGGTCAGACAATCTTTGCCGGCAGCATTCCTAAAGATTTACACAACATTAAAAATGTAAAATTTATTGATATTCTACATGATGAAACTGTTGTGTGGAACAATGCTGTTCTAACAGCTGAAGGACTTGTTTCTTCTATTATAAACAATACAGACTCCACCATAAGAAATGCTCGAATTCTGATATTAGGATTTGGTAAATGTGGTATTAATGTAGCAAGAATTTTATCCTCTTTATCTGCAAAAATCTCAATATATGATCACACTGCTCTTCATTTAATTCAGGCAAGAGCTTATGGTTACGAAGGGATTGAATATGATGACTTAATTCATCATATTCACAAATTTGATGTTATCATAAACACAGTTCCTAAAGAGATTTTCAAAGAAAATCACTATCTAAAACTAAAAAGCAGCTGTGTATTATTTGAAATTGCATCTGCTCCTTATGGTTTTAAAGATGAACTGGCAAGTAAATATAATTTATCTCTTATTACATGCCCTGGCATTCCTGGTGCCACTGCACCAAAAGCTGCCGGGGAATTAATTGCAAAAAGCATTATTTCATATTTAGAAAGGACTGAGATAAATGGTTCATAACTTTAAAGATAAGAACATTGGTGTAGGAATTACCGGTTCTTACTGTACCTACAAAAAAGTATTTGAAGAACTAAAGCGGCTTGCAGATACAAAAGCAAATATATTTACTATTTTTTCAGATCATGCTTCCACAACAGACAGTCGTTTTGGAAAATGTAAAGATTTTTTACAAATGGCGGAAGAAATCAGTGGAAGACCACCAATCACAACAATACCGGATGCTGAGCCTATCGGTCCGAAATCCATGCTGGACATTTTAATTATTGCCCCATGTACCGGCAATACTTTATCAAAATTAGCAAACGGTATCTCTGATACACCAGTCTTAATGGCTGCAAAAGCACATCTTAGAAATAACAGACCTTTAGTAATTTTCTTAAGTACCAATGATGCATTGGGAATGAATTTAAAAAATATTGGAATTCTTCTAAATACAAAAAATATTTTCTTCGTACCTTTCGGACAGGATAATTATATTACAAAACCGAACTCTATGATAGCTCACGTAGATTTAATTGAAGAAACAATTGAAAAAGCATTGGGCGGCAGACAAATTCAGCCTGTTATTAAAAGTCCACATGTTACGATTCTATAATAATATTTAGGAGTATTTTATGTGCGGTATCGCTGGTTTTTATCAATTAAAACATGATGTTTTTAAAGATTATTCTTTTAATCTTTTAAAAAACAAATTAATTAATATGAAAAATTCCATAAAACATCGTGGCCCAAACGATGACGAAATTTATATGGAAGGATTTTGTGGATTAGCTCATACAAGGCTATCCATACGTGATATCAAAGGTGGACACCAACCTATGACAAGACGTTATAACGGCAGGCGGGCTACCATTGCCTATAATGGTGAATTGTATAATACCAATGAATTAAAACACCGATTATCCTCATACGATATCGATTTGAGAACAACCAGCGATACTGAAATCATCCTTTATTGCTATCTTGTTTTTGGAACAAAAATTTTCAAAGATTTTAATGGTATTTTTGCATTTGCAATCTATGACAATAACCAATTAATTATTGCAAGGGACCATGTTGGTGTAAAGCCATTATATTATTATATCGATGGAAAACAATTTGTTTTCTCCTCCGAACCCAAAGGTATCTTTGCCTATGGAATAGAGCCTAAATTAAATAACGACAGTTGGTGTGAAATTATCGGACTAGGCCCTGCCCATACTCTTGGTAATGGTGTTTTTGCAGGAATTCATGAGGTTCTTCCCGGACATTTTATGTCCGTTACTCTTAATGATAACAGAGATATTTCTTTATCAGATACCTGTTTTTGGAAACTAACCAGCAGAATGCACCGGGACGATTATGCTTCTACTGTTTGTTATACAAACTACTTAATTGAAGACAGTATTAAAAAACAGATGGTATCTGACATTCCTATTTGTACTTTTCTGTCCGGAGGACTAGATTCCAGCCTCGTTTCTTCTATTGTAAGCAGTAACCTTGGAGACAAAAAACTGAATACCTATTCATTCGATTTTGTAGACAATGAGATTAATTTTAAAGCAAACTCATTTCAGTCTACCAGAGACAGACCTTTTGTAGACATTATGACTGAATATATTGGCAGTAACCACAAATATCTGGAATGTAATAACAATGACCAGATTAATTGTCTGTTTGAAGCAGTGGATGCCAGAGATATGCCTTGTATGGCAGATGTGGAGTCCTCAATGCTATATTTCTGCAGACTGGTTTCCAGAGAATGTAAGGTTACCTTAACCGGAGAATGTGCTGATGAAATATTTGGCGGCTATCCATGGTTCCACAGAGCAGATATGTTAAATCAAAATACCTTCCCATGGTCTTACGATATGAATGCACGAACTTATTTATTTAAAAAAGATTTTATTGACGAATTAAATATTGACGATTATGTGAAAAATGCCTATGAAACATCTGTAGGCGAATGCGAATATTTAGATGACGAAAATGAAACGGAAACATTACGCCGAAAAGTTACGTGGCTGAATATCAAATGGTTTATGATGACGCTTCTTACCAGAATGGACCGGTGCAGTATGTTTTCAGGGCTTGAAGCCAGAGTTCCTTTTGCAGATTATCGTATATTAGAATATGTATTCAATGTTCCTTGGGAATACAAATGCTATCATAACCAGACTAAAAGTCTGCTGGTAGAATGTGGAAAGAAATATCTTCCGGATGAAATTCTGTATCGAAAGAAAACTCCATATCCAAAGACATATGATCCAAATTATGAGAAGATGCTGGGACAAATGGTTTTAGAAGAATATAATTCAAATCTTTCTCTTCAGACAATTATTGATAAAGAAAAACTGCTCAGCTTTGTAAACAGTCCAAAAGATTACGGCAAACCTTGGTATGGCCAGCTTATGGCAGGCCCACAAATGCTTGCTTATGTACTGCAGATTGGATACTGGCTAAGAAAATATAATTTATAAGAAAATAAGGGAAAATACAAATATTTGTATTCTCCCTTATTTTAATTTATCAGTTTATTTCATCCTTTATCAAATAATTTTCAAGGCTGCTGTCCCCTCTGATACTCTCTTCAATCTGTTTATTAATCCTGTCAATTTCTTCCTTAAAATTCATCGCAGACATTCTGAGAGCGCCATGTCCCATAATAATTAATTGCTCCAATGCATCTGAAGTGGCTACAGTCACTCGATATTTACTTGCCATCTGATGTGTTGTTTTTGCAATATACATATCTGCTGTCTCTGCAGCTTTTGTAAACACCACATAAACATTATTATGCTTATAGATCGTCTCCTTGTGCCTGTTTACATTATAAGCATCAAAAACTACAATTACTGTATTGTCCTGATACCCCTGATAGTTAGACAGAATATCAAGCAATCTATCTCTCGCCCCATCAATATTCTTTGACGCAATATCTTTTAATTCTTCCCATGCAAAAATAATGTTATATCCATCTACCAGAACACATTCGGGAAGATTATTATTCTGCTTTCCTTTGTACTGCTTCGTTTTCTGCTGATAATTCCTTACTGTTGTCTCCGTATGTTTCTTTCTCTTAATCGGTCCGAACGTCTTTTCAAAAATCGCCTCCAGCTCTTTGTCCGTGGCGTATGAATCATTCACAGACTTCGTAGTTTTTCTATTAATTATTACATCTGAACTATTTGTCTCTTCCGCTTCTTTATCTATAGAATTAAGATTCAAGGATGTTTTCACATGCATATAATTTTCTACTTCGTTCCACGGAACATTAAATCCGGCCCCATGCGCACAGAATACGGAACCAGTTGGATTTCTCAAATCTGCCTCACTGTCATATCCTATCTTTTCAATCACTTCTTGTGCATTGTGACATGGCGCATATCCTTTAAACTTCAATGTCAAAGTTCCCTGTCCATGGGAATACTCATTCACACCATTGATATAATTCCACATCGTTGAAACGGGTGCATAGCCGGTCAATACACTTTTCTCATGAACTGTCTCCGGCGGATTCATCGTACCTTCCATCTGACTAATATCCGTCATGGCTCTTCCCACATTATCTGTAGGAATCGTTAATGTAAAATCATAATAAGGCTCCAGTAAAACAGAGTCTGCTTTCTTTAAGCCCTGCCTGACTGCACGATAAGTCGCCTGTCTAAAATCACCACCCTCTGTATGTTTCAGATGAGCATTACCACCTACGATTGTAATGCAGATGTCCGTAATCGGTGCTCCGGTAAGCACACCTCTATGAGTTTTTTCTTCTAAATGTGTCATAATCAGTCTCTGCCAGTTTTTGCTTAATTCATTCTCACTAACACGGCTTTCAAAAGTCAATCCACTGCCCGGCATTCCCGGTTCTAATAACAGATGTACTTCTGCATAATGACGCAAAGGTTCAAAATGACCCACACCTTCCACAGTATTCGTTATTGTTTCTTTATATAAAATGCTTCCTGCACCAAACTCTATATCCAAGTCAAACCTTTCTTTAATTAGACTTTTTAAAACTTCTATCTGGACCTGCCCCATAACATTAGCGGTCAGTTCTTTCTTTTCTTCATTCCAGGTAATTTTTAATGTAGGATCTTCTTCCTCTAATTCTTTTAATTGTTGATACACCTGATTCATATGAACCTTATTTTGTACATCTAACTTGTAGGAAAGTACCGGTATCAGACTTGGAGATATTTCCTCTGTCTCAAATCCCAGTCCTTCTCCCTGATAGGTGTTTGTAAGGCCTATAACGGCACAGACATCTCCTGCCTTTACTTCACCTACCGCATCATACTTTTCACCGGAATAAACCCGTATCTCATTGACCTTCTCACTCCATTCAATGGCTCCGTTCATTCCATTTAAGATATCTTTTACCTTTAAACTGCCACCTGTTATTTTCAAGTGTGTAAGACGGTTATTGTTATGATCCTTTGAAATCTTAAATACTTTTGCGCCAAATTTTTCTGAATAAATTGGTTCATAGGTATATTGATACAGCCCTTCCAGCAGACTGTCTATACCGTCTAACTGCAGTGCGGAACCAAAATAGCATGGAAACAAATCTCTATTGTATATCAATTCCGAAATAGTAGTCTCACTAATTTCTCCACCCTCCATGTAAGTTTCAAACAAGTCTTCATCACACATGGCAATATCTTCCATTGTTCCCACACCGACAGGAAATCTTACCACGGAATCACTCAGTTTTTCTTTAATTTCATGCAGCAGAAAATCACCACTGACATTTGGCATGTCCATTTTATTTACAAATAAAAATGTAGGAACATGATAAGTTTCTAACAGTTTCCAAAGTGTCTCTGTATGTCCCTGTACACCTTCACTTCCACTTACAACTAAAACTGCATAATCAAGCACTGATAATGTCCGCTCCATCTCTGCCGAAAAATCCACATGACCGGGAGTGTCCAGCAAAATAAGACGCATATCATTGTATTCCATCACAGCCTGTTTTGAGAATATCGTTATTCCTCTATCACGCTCCATCTGGAATGTATCAAGATATGCATCTTTATGATCTACTCTTCCTAATTTTCTTATCTTTCCTGTGGTATATAATAATGCCTCTGACAATGTTGTTTTTCCACCATCAACATGAGCCACAATACCGATTGTTATTTTCTTCATAAAATTATTCAAGCCTTATTTTATCTTTTTCATTTTTATTTTCGACCAGTCGGAATAAACCTTTCTTCCATTTACCCATATATATGTCCTGATGCGTACATAATATTTTTTACATTTTCTTAATTGTCGGGTTTTAACTGACAACTTCTGAACACCCTTTACTGTTTTGGTCTTTTTATTTTTTAATTTCTTATTTGCAGAATATTGAATCTGATATCCTGAAACAAATTTTTTTGCTCTTCTCCATTTTATTATAAGTTTTCTCTTCTTTACAGATATCTTTTTAACAGAGGTTCTTACCGGTTTTGTAACAACTTCTGTCTGTTTACTATTGGATGTAACTATAATCTCTTGATTAACATTAATACCTGTCGTTTCAGTACAAATATTGGATTCCGATGTGTCGTGAACTGGAACAGTTGTAATCAATTCTGTTGTTGTTATCGGCTTAATTTCAATATTACTAAAATCTGTACCATAAGCATTATTGTTATAATAATTTGCATAACTATATTTTGTACCTACAGCTGTCGGTAGCCCAACTGAATACTCGCTTCTGAT
>CANPET010000086.1 GCA_947573465.1 uncultured Eubacterium sp. | reverse complement strand
ATTGTTTAATTCCAGAAGGTTGTACATTTAATATTTACAGAGCAGATAGTAGATATGCTGCATATACAAAGATTGCCAGTACAACTGACAGAGAATATGTGGATGAAGACTACGATGGTGGTTATTATGAAGTAAGACTCGTTGATGGCGATAGAGAAGTAAAGCAAATCAATGGTATTACATCATACGAGATTGATACTTTTGGTGCAGATACAACAATTTTTGAACCTACAGATAATGCAAAAGAAATTCAGTCACGTATTGATAGCATTTATAATATGACAGAAAAAGGTCAATTTATTTCTAATAGAAATGCATTACTTTTTGCACCAGGTACATATAGTAATGATTTGAAGGTAGAGATTGGTTTTTATACACAGGTTGCAGGACTTGGAATTTCTCCGGAAGACACAGTACTTGGAAACATTAATTGTAAAGCAGAATGGATGCTTGGTAAGAAATATGATGGTTCAATCAACTATAATGCATTATGTAATTTCTGGCGTTCTGTTGAAAATTTAACAACAACAGCAGACAGAACAATGTGGGCTGTATCTCAGGCTACATCTATGAGAAGAATGAATATTAAAGGTAATTTGGATTTGCATCAGAATGGTGGATATGCCAGTGGTGGATTTTTAGCAGACTCAAAGATAGCTGGAAGAAAGTATCAGTATACAGATAAGAAAACAGGTAAGAAAGTAGATTCAGAAAATGGTATTTCTGCTGGTTCACAGCAACAGTGGTTATCAAGAAATGTTGAAATGAACAAGTGGGATGGAAGTGTCTGGAATTATGTTTTTGTAGGTTGTGAAGTGAAATCATTATATGATACTACAGGAACAGTACAGAATGGTCCAAATGGAGAATGGCCATATCAGGCATATACGAAGATTTCAGAGACTCCGGAAGTACAGGAAAAACCATTTCTTACAGTAGATGAATACGGTGATTATGGTGTATTTGTACCTGAATTAAGAAAGAATGCAAAAGGTGTTTCATGGGATGGTGAAGACATCAATGGTGAATTCATTGGTTTAGATGAATTTTATGTGGCAAAGCCAAGTGATTCCGCAGCAAAAATTAATGCAGCTATTAAAGATGGAATGAATCTAATTTTAACACCTGGTATTTATGAAATTAGTGAACCAATTAAAATTGAAAATGAAGATACAGTAGTTTTAGGATTGGGATATGCTACATTAAAGCCGACAGAAGGCAATCAGTGTATGACAATTGGAGATGTTGCTGGTGTTAAAGTTGCAGGTGTATTATTTGATGCAGGAAGAAAGAAATCAGATACACTGTTAACAGTTGGAACTGCTAAAAATAATGTAGACAACTCAGCAAATCCAACATGTCTTGTTGATACATTTTATAGAGTAGGTGGAGCAGATACCACACCTTGTAAGACAACTAATTGTGTAATTATCAACAGCAATAATGTTATTGGAGATAACTTCTGGATTTGGAGAGCTGACCATGGTGCAGGTGTTGCATGGGACAAGAATACTTGTGATACCGGAGTAATCTTTAATGGTGATAATATTACTACTTACGGATTAATGGTAGAGCATTTCCAGAAATATCAGACAATTTGGAATGGTAATGGTGGTAAATGTTATATGTATCAGAGTGAACTTCCATATGACATAACAAGTCAGGATGTATGGAATGCTCCTGGTTCTTATGGATATACAGATTATAAAGTATCTGATAATGTAACAAGTCATGAGGGTTACGGATTAGGTATTTATTCCTGCTATCAGAAAGCTACATGTTTCGTGAAATCTGCAGTAGAGTGTCCGGATACACCAAATGTTAAGTTTACAAATGTATGCAGTTACAGCTTAAGTGGTAATGGCGGTATTGATTATGCTATCAATAAAGCCGGATATGGTGTATATGGCAGTGGTGACATGTGTAAGATTATGTCATATAGCAATGGTAAATACACTGCAGATAAGACTTACGAGCAGGCAAGAAAGAATATATATTCTACATATGTTGAAATTTCCGGAAAAGGAAAATATGATACTGAAATGACTAAGGCATACACCGGGAAAGCAATTACACCAAAAGTGAAAGTTGTAATTAATGGTGTGACTCTTCGTCAGGGTACAGATTATACTGTTACATATTCTAATAATAAGAAAATTGGTAATGGTAAGATTGTTGTAAAAGGTATCAATGCATACAAGAATACGGCAACAATCAAATTGAAAATCAGACCGGCAAAGACAAAGATTACAAAGAAGAAAGCAACAAAGAAGAACATTACAGTAAAGTATAGCAAGAGTAAAGGTGCCAGCGGATATGAAGTATCATATTCTACAAAGAAAAACTTTAAGAAAAAATATACAACTGTAAAGAAAACAAAGAAGACAAAACTTACATTCAAGAGAAAAGTAAAAGGTGTATATTATGTGAGAATTCGAAGCTACAAGAAAGTAGGTAAGAAGTATTATTATAGTAAGTACACAAAAAAAGTAAAATTTAAAAAAGTTAAATAATTAAATAAGAGACTATCGCATATTTGATATGATTATCATAAAATTTATGGGATAGTCTCTTTTAATATTCAACATATACTTTATATAGAAAAATGGGTTCATATATGATAAAATGTTCCATGTTGAGGTAAAAGGTATGCAGTTGAAAGAATTAAATGGAATTGGCGAAAAAACTGAAAAAGTATTCCAGCGTGCAGGTGTATATACAGTAGAAGATTTATTATCATATTATCCGAGATATTATGATACTTTTGAAGAGCCTGTTTTAATTCGAAATCTGGAAGCAGACAGAACACAGGCTGTGATAGGAAACATTGTAAGAGAGATTTCTGTGAGAAGAGTTAGAAATCTTCAAATTGTAGATGCATATATTAGAGATGAAGAAGGAAATGGCATCAAAGCAACCTGGTTTAATGCACCATATATCAAAAATACCCTACATCAGGGAGATGTATTGATTTTTAGAGGATTTGTACATGAAAATAAAGGTTCCTATGTAATAGACCAACCCAAAACATTTTCTTTTGTACAATATCAAAAGAAAATGGGAGAGATGCAGCCGGTTTATCCATTAGTTTCAGGACTTACGAATAATATGGTATTAAAAGCAGTGAGACAGGCATTTCAAATCGTTTCTAAAAATGAGAATATTCCATTGGCGATTCGTGAGAGATTTGGACTACAGAATGCTGAGGATTCAATACATAACATACATTTTCCAAAAAATCAAAAGGACTTTATGATTGCAAGGAAACGATTGGTTTTTGAAGAATTTTTTCAGTTTATTTTAACCCTTCGGGCATTGAAAGAGAAGAATGAAATTATTCATAATAAGCATATTTTAAAAGAACCGAAAGAATTAGAGCATATTATAGATAATCTTGGATTTCAGTTGACAAATGCCCAGATGAAAACATGGCAGGAAATAAAACATGATATCTCTTCGGATAAAGTTATGAACAGATTGATTCAGGGTGATGTAGGTTCAGGGAAAACGATTGTGGCGGTTCTGGCGCTGCTGACTGCGGCACTGAACAAAGAGCAGGGAGCAATGATGGCTCCAACAGAAGTTTTGGCAAGACAGCATTTTGAAGATATCAAAGATATAATAAGAAATAACAATCTGAAACTGACACCGGTTGTACTGGTAGGCTCTATGACAGCAAAAGAAAAAAGAGAGGCATATCAGTTAATAGAGTCAGGAGAGGCGGATATTATTATTGGAACGCATGCACTAATACAGGATAAGGTAAATTACCATAAACTGGCACTGGTCGTAACAGATGAGCAGCATCGTTTTGGCGTAAAACAAAGAGAGACTATTTCTGAAAAAGGAGATTCGCCACATACGATGGTCATGAGTGCTACACCAATACCTAGAACGTTGGCGATTATTATGTATGGAGATTTGGACATATCAATTATTGATGAACTTCCGGCAGGAAGAAAGCCAATTGCAAACTGTGTCGTAGGAACAGACTATCGTCCGAATGCATATAACTTTATTGAAAAGCAGGTGCAGGAAGGCAGACAGGCATATATTATCTGCCCTACAGTAGAATACAGTGAAGCGGTGGAAGGTGAAAATGTTATTGAATATGCCAAGAAGTTACAGGCAGTTTTATCTCCAAGTATCCATGTAGATTTTTTACATGGAAGAATGAAAGCGGCTGAAAAAAATGAGAAGATGGAAGCATTTGCCGAAAATAAAATACAGGTTTTAGTTTCTACTACGGTAGTGGAAGTAGGAGTGAACGTACCAAATGCTACCGTCATGATGGTAGAAAATGCAGAGCGTTTCGGACTGGCACAGCTTCACCAGCTGAGAGGCCGTGTAGGAAGAGGTGGCAATCAGTCTTATTGTATCTTTATAAATGGTACAGGAAAGAAAGATGCCAGCGAAAGGCTGGAGATTTTGAATCGCTCCAATGATGGCTTTTTTATTGCCAGTGAAGATTTAAAACTGCGTGGACCGGGAGATTTCTTTGGTGTAAGGCAGAGCGGAGATTTTGAATTTCGTCTGGGAGATATTATGAATGATGCAGACGTTTTGAAAAATGCGGCACATGCAGTAGACTTGATTGAAAACAATGAGGTTTACATCTCTGAGGAAGAGAGAAGAGAATTGTATAAAAATGAAAATAAAATGATTAATATATAAAGAGGTAAGAATATGAACATTGTTGTTTTATGTGGTGGAAATAGTACAGAGAGAGAAGTTTCAATTAATTCAGGAACCAATGTCTGTGAGGCATTAAGAAGCAAGGGACACAATGCAGTGTTGCTTGATGTTTTCTTTGGTACATATCATGAAAATTTATTTGATGAGGCAAAAACAGATTATGATGTTATAAAAGAAAGAGATGCGATTCGTGAATTGTCAGCAAAATTAAAAGAAGAGGAAACGAAGAGAAAGAGTTTTTTTGGAGAAAATGTAATTAAACTTTGCTCTGAGGCAGATATTGTTTTTATGGCGCTCCATGGAAAAAACGGCGAAGATGGCAAATGTCAGGCAGCCTTTGACTTATTCGGAATAAAATATACCGGTTCCGGTGCACTTGCCAGTGGAATGGGAATGGATAAAGCAATTACGAAACAGATTTTTATGTCAAAACAGGTTCCTACAGCAAAGAGTGTCTGGATGAAAAAAGGTGAGGATACATCTCTTGAAAAACATGGAATGGAAATACCAGTTGTGGTAAAAGCATGTAACGGCGGTTCAAGTGTGGGAGTTGTTTTGGTAAAAGAAGATTCTGAATATGAAGCTGCATTGGAGGAATGCTTTGCACTGGATCATCAGGTGTTAGTAGAGGATTACATTGATGGCAGAGAGTTTTCCGTTGGGGTTATTGATGGAAAGGCATTACCGATTGTTGAAATTATTCCAAATGAAGGCTGGTATGATTATGAAAACAAATACAAAGACGGAGCAACAACACATGTGTGTCCTGCAGAATTAAATGAAGAATTAACAGATAGAATGCAAAGAACAGCAGAAGAGGCATATGAGGCAATCGGATGTGAACCATATGCCAGAGTTGATATTATGATGGACAAAGCAGGTAATATGTATTGTCTGGAAGTAAATACATTACCGGGAATGACTTCTACCAGTCTGATACCGGATGAGGCAAGAGCCATTGGCATTGATTATCCGACTTTGTGTGAAAACATCGTTATGTTATCGCTTAAAAAATAAGAAGTCGTTTGTGATTTTTTCAGAAGTGCAAACTTATAAAAACAGAAAAATTTTTATAAAGAAGAATAAGGAAAACAAAACATGAAATTAAAAAATATGACATTGGAAAATATAACAAAAGCCTGTAATGGAGAGTACTTTGGAGATGAGTCTTTAAAGTCAAAGTGTATTACAGGAGCAGAAAAGGACAGCAGGCTGATTGAAGACGGATTTTTGTATATTCCTTTTGTTGGTGCAAGAGTAGACGGGCATGATTTTATCAATCAGGTTTTTGATAAAGGAGCATTGTGTACACTCAGCGAAAAAGAACTGACCGATGCAAAAGGTCCTTACATAAAAGTTGAATCTACAGCACAGGCGTTAAAAGATATCGCAGAATTTTATAGAGAACAATTAGACTGTCAGATTATCGGAATCACAGGAAGTGTTGGAAAAACCAGTACAAAAGAAATCATTGCTTCTGTTTTGCAGGAAAAGTTTCATGTTTTAAAGACTGAAGGGAATTATAATAATGAGATAGGAATGCCGCTGACAATTCTTAAAATTCGTGATTATCATGAGATTGCGGTTATTGAAATGGGAATCAGTGATTTTGAAGAGATGCACCGTTTGGCGAAAGTATCCAAACCTGATGTTTGTGTGATTACTAATATTGGAACATGTCATCTGGAAAATCTGGGCGACAGAGATGGTGTATACAAAGCTAAAACAGAAATTTTTGATTATGCAAAAGACGGATGCCTTGTTGTATTAAATGGAGATGATGACAAATTGGCGCAGGTGGAGGAAGTAAAAGGAAGCAGACCTGTTTTCTTTGGCATCGAAACAGACCAAAACGTTTTAGTTGAAAAATATCATACGATTGGAGTAAAAGGAACAGAAACAACAATCAGATATTTTGATAAAACTTTTGATACGGTGATTCCAATTCCGGGATTTCATATGCTTTACAATGCGATGGCTGCTACGTGTATTGGTGTTCATTTTGGCATGACTCTAGAGGAGATTGATGCAGGCATCAGAAAATTAAAAGCAATTGGTGGCAGAAATAATATTTTTGATGCGAAGGGAATGACAATCATTGACGATTGTTACAATGCAAATCCAA
>CANPET010000085.1 GCA_947573465.1 uncultured Eubacterium sp. | reverse complement strand
AACAACATCTTCCATATTAAAACTCTCCAATGTCCAGATAATACCATCGTCAGCATACTTCTTTATAAACTGCTCTGTGCCATCATACCTAGTGCCAAGAAGAAAGACAATTACATCCAGACATCCACCTAACAGTCTGCCAGTTATTTCTATTTTATCCTCTCCTCTGGCATTTATCCATTTTACCTTTTCGTCACTACAATAACCTTCATATCCTGTAATATATTCGTGACGGTCTGACTCATAAAACTCGTAAGATTCAAGAACCTTTTTACTACCTTCCAACACACCTAATGCATCTTCCACTGGTCTCTGCCATGGATTCATTCCAAAATCACCAATATGACAACCATAAACTGCTGCAACATCGCAGGTTGTTACAATCGGATAAACCAAGCCTGTATTATCAGAAAAACCTTGAAACCACTTAGGATTTGCTTTTAACTTTTCAAAATCCACATAGTCTAACATTTCCATCAAATAATCTCCACCAGCAGCAGAAATTATACAGGACACATCCTGATTTGATATTAAATCATTGAACTGTCTGGCTCTTTCTCTTCCAGTATCACTGCAGCCACGCCAATCTGCCTGAAATACATTATCTGTACACAGCACATTATAGCCCTTTTCCTTCAATTGCTCTGTTGCATTTGCAACCCTTTTTTGTTTCAATTCATTAACAATACCACTGGATGTGGCTGTAACACCTATTGTATCTCCTCTTTTTATATACTTTGGAATAATCATGTCTTCCTCCTGTCATTTCTTCCTATGTCCTACTAGCACTTTCCACAAGACATCTTAAATACTAATTTCATCTCCTAAATGTACAGAATAGATAATCATTTCTGACACATCTTTTCCAGTGATTTTTTTTAGAGCTAATTTGTAACATTCCAACTGTTTTGCATAACGCTCCTTTAATTCTTCTAAATTCTGCACTCTGTCTGTCTTATAATCCATAATTACATACTGCTCATTTTCTATAAAACAGACATCAATAATCCCCTGAATAATCATTGTCTCTTCTGAATTAGAATGATCCTTTATTTCCCCTGCAGGAACACCTAATAAAAACTGACGTTCTCTGAATAATTCGTCTCTATTATATGCCCCCTTCATTCTAGAGAAAACATCTGACCTGGTAAATTTTACAATATCAGAAGCATGAATGCAATCTGCCTGTACTTTTGACAACTTTTTATCTTCCACTTGCTGTTCAATCATTTCAGAAACCGTTTCTTCTGTAAAAGAATCCATTTCCATATCTAACAATTCAAAAACTCTATGATACGCTGTACCACGTTCTGCCCCAATCAATATCTCCTCTTGATCTTTATCTTCCTGCATAAATTGAGGAACAATCGGTTCTATTGCATTGTCACTGTTCTCTACATCAAATATTTTTTCAAAGGAAGTCTCTGCTTCTTCATCTTCCATGCTTTCTTTTTTTAATTCTGTGACACTGGCTTTGGAACACAAATGAATATCTTCCTGAAATGGGTACACAGATTTAAAGTTTGACACAATGATGTCATAAATATCTTTTGGAATCTCTGCATTTTCCCACTGCTCCATAGCAATCTTCTTTAATTCATCCATTGCTACAACGCTTGCCTGTTCTATTTCGATTTCATCCTCTTCTACCTGAATACATTTTACAATAAGATTCTCTCTATGAAAAATCATTCTCATCCATTGAAACAAAGAAGATTTTCCCATTAATTCACTGTAAGGCAAAACCGTGCTGTTATTTGTGAGAGCACTTTGGCATTCCTTCCTGTACTTCTCCAAGTCCGGACCAACTTTGCCAGTAATATAAAGTTTTTCTTTTGCTCTCGTTAATGCTACATAAAGAAGTCTTAGATATTCTGCTTTATCCTCTTCACTATTGATATTTTTAATATATTTCCGATACATTGGTGTCACAGATATTTTCATATCCGGATAGATGGCATCCAGACCTATCTGTCCATCATCAGAAATATTCACAGCATCTTTATCCGATAGAAATGTACTATTGGTATCACATAAAAATACAATCGGATATTGTAGTCCCTTACTTTTATGAATGGTTGATATTCGGACAATATTGTCATTTTCATTGACCGAAGATGCCTCACCTTCATCCTTATCTAATTCCTTAATTTTTTCAATATATCTCACAAAATTGAACAGTCCACGATAACTGGACTTTTCATAATTAATTGCTTTTTCTTTTAAGTTTTCAATATTTAAAAATCTACGTTTTCCATTGCTTAATGCAGCTACATAATAGCCAAAACCAGTACGCTCTAATATCTCATTAATAATATCATAAACAGAATTTTTATAATCTAGATTTCTAAAATATTGAAGCGTATCTAGAAAAGATTTTACTTTTAAAACTAATGTCTCATCTTCTCCATTATCAGCGTAAGCAACTACATTGTCATAAAAGGAAATATAGCTGTTTTCAGACTTTATGATTGCCAGTTCATCATCGCCAAATCCAAACATAGCACTGGACATGACGCCTACCAGTGGAATATCATGTCTTGGATTATCAATAATGTTCAGCATGTCCATGATTGTCTTAATTTCAAGGGAATCAAAATATCCACTCTTTGATTCTGCATATGCGGGAATCCCTGCATTCGCCAACGCCTCTAAATAAATATTTGCATTACTTTTAATGCCACGCATCAATATGACAATATCCTTATAACGGGCTGGTCTCATCGTTTTATCTTTACCTTCTACTTTCAGACCATTTACCGGATCTGTAATTTCTTTTATTTTGGACGCTACAAAGGCAGCCTCCATTTCCTTTTTGTCTGTTCCAATGGCAATAAATTCTGTTCGATTGTCCTGTCCTTTTGGAACTTCCGTGTAATCAGCTCCCAATGTCAGTCCATTACCGTCACGATAATCGATTCCTCCAAGCTCCTTTGACATAATATGTTCAAATAGGAAATTTACACTGTCAATGACTTCTTTTCTACTTCTGAAGTTTTGATCCAATATAATTTTACAGTTATCTGCTTCCAAATTTTCTTCGTAAGAGTCAAACTTATCTAAAAATAATTTAGGCTTGGCATTTCGGAAACGATAAATACTCTGCTTTACGTCACCTACCATAAACATGTTGCCGGTTCCCTGACCATTTGCCACACTGGTTAAAATCGCCTCCTGCACAAAGTTACTATCCTGATACTCATCAATCATAATCTCCTTGTAGGACTTTGCCATCTGTCTTGCCACGCTGGTTGGATGTGGATTTCCCTTTTCATCTATATCGTTTAAGATGTTAAGCGCCATATGGGCAATGTCATCAAAGTCAGCAATTCTCTTATCCTGTTTTTCTTTCGCAAAACGCTCCATCAACTGAATTGTTATTTCTGCCAGAGTATGTACAGATTCTCTACAATTCACTGCATTTTGATACATGTCCTGAATGGGTTCTGCAAAAAAAGTTTCTATCAAATTATTTAAGCAATCTCTAACAGATACAATCATTTCCTTAGCGGCCTGTCTAATCTCTGGTGTACCTTTTCTCTTTCTGGACATGACTGGCATACTACAATGATTGATTGCATGATGCAACTGCTGATAATCATTGCTTTCCATCAACCAATCAATGACCGATATAAATTCTTCTGCGTTATCTACTAAATCAACAACGTCACTGTCTTGATTTGCAATGGCTATCGCCTTCTCTAACTTTTCTTTACAATCTTCAATCTGCCCATAACATAACCTGTATACATTCTCGTATAATTTGCTATGAAGCATCTCCTCTTCACTGGAAAAGTCATAACTTTTTTCCAGATTTCTCACCCACCTCATTGGAGACACTTCACCTTTTGCCTTTTTGTAAATGCTGTCTACTAAATTAAAAATATTGTCATAGACTTTTCCACTGGAATATTTCTTTGCTAAAGTTATAAACTCCTCTGAATCAGACAAGTAATATTCTTCCAATAATTCCTCTAAAATATCATTTTTTAGCAAATCAATTTCTGTTTCATCCGCCAGACGATATCCCGGGTCTAAATCAATTTTATCGAAATTCTCTTTCACGACCTTGGCACAGAAACTGTCAATGGTGGTAATGGTGGCATTATTTAATAATGCCAGCTGATTTGCAGTATTACTATCTGCCTCCTCCCTTTGCAGTTCCTCCAGTCGGTCTCGAAGTCGCTCTTTCATTTCCGATGCTGCTGCTCTGGTAAATGTAACAACTAACAACTCATCCACATTCACACCCAGCGTTTCATCGGTAATCATCTGAATAATGCGCTCAACTAATACAGCCGTCTTTCCCGAGCCGGCTGCTGCTGAAACTAATATATTTCGATTTCTGGTATGAATTACATCTAGCTGTTTTTTCGTCCAATTCATTTCCTATCTCCTCGTTTTACAGGTTGTATCTCTTTGTCCAAGTCTTTCCCGTTCTACTCGCTTTATTAGTCGTGTTTCTCCTGTAATAATTCCCCTATATCTTTGTAAGTTACTTTTTCCAGTTCTCTGTACTTATCCCCCAAAGATTTATCAAACTTACAGATGCCCTTGTATGCACAATATGTACAAGCCTCTTCCACAGGGTTCAAATGAATATTTCCCTGGAATAATTGTTCTTTCATCTCGTCTGCTTTCCCTGAAACATATTGAATCAATTTCAAATATGTTTCCTGATCCAGTGCCTGACTATGAGAATCCGGATCTCCATCTTTCTTTTTCGTTAATTTTACAATCTGAGATTTATTTCCCTGTTCCAAAACTTCATCTACAGCAGTAACTACCTGTTCCTCTGTATTTACAATTCCTGACATCTGAAACTCCGGCAGCTGTTTCTCAAAAATCAATTCATCCAAAATCTGCTCGTCGGTTCTATCATCCTCTGGATGTGTTGTTCTATAATCTTCTACAATATTACTAATGTTGTCCATCTGAACAAATGGGTCCTTAATATTAAAATATAATCCTGCAGCCGGCAGCACTTCTTTCTCGTGACTCTTTTGCTCATAATTTACAGCATCATTCATGTAAACCAGCAACTGCATCTGTGTGCCATGATATGCTTTTGTAATATCAAAAGTCACCTTTCCGGATTTATAATCAATAACCTTTACATATAACTTATCATCTGTCTCATAAGTATCAATTCTGTCAACGATACCATGCTCCAACGGTATCTCATATTCTGCCGGTTCAAACTTTCCTGAACGAATATGATTTACCAATACCTTCACTGTTTTGGTTGCAATTTCTCTGACCTGACTTGTAATAAATGAATTTCTAGCTGAACCTTCCAACGCCTCATTGTCATAGTCCTTTAAGACTTTATCCACTGCCAATGAAATCATCTGATGATTTTTTTCGTCTGTAATCTTCTTCCAGTCTACTTTTTCACTTCTGGCAATTTCAAAAAACTTTTGGATAGACTTATGATATAAATTTCCAATATCGTATGCTGCAATGGAAAACTTTTCTCTCTCCTGTAACTTTAATCCATAAGACAAAAACTGTGAATATGCACACTTTGCATATCCTTCCAACCTTGTAATACCTACATTTCCCGGAAGACCATATAGTTTTCTCGCCAGTACATCAAGCAAATGCTCTTTTTTGTTATTATAAAATCCTGCATCTACAATCAGTTTCATAAATTTTTCCGTATCTTCACTGGAATATAAAATATTACTTAAATAAGTGAACAAGTCACTTTGCGAACCATTTTGGAGGGCAGAAAAATTTCGAAAAGCATTCATGTTTTCTGATACATATTCCAGTGCCACTCTTTTATTTGTAATATGCTCTGGCGCCATCTCTATCTGATCCACACGCTCTTCCTTCAAATTCTCAAACATATTCATTAACGTTCCGATAATATAGGATTTTCTAAGAGTTGCACCATCTGACCCTGTCTGACTGTAACAAAGTACAATCTGTTCTAATGGCTTGGCAAAAAGAGAATATAAATATATTCTCTGCTTAAAAATATTATCTCTGCTGGTAGGCGCCAATTCAAAATCTTTTGTACTTAATATATCACGCTCACTGTCTGTAATAATTCCACCACCTGCGCTGGTATTTGGCACAATTCCATCATTCATTCCTACAAAGAACAATACTTTTTTTGTATCCTTAAGTCTGGTTCTCTCAATATTTCCCACTATAACAGTATCAATCCCCGGTGGTATGATTCCGATCTTAATTTCGGAGAAACCTGCCTGCAAAATATCCATATATTCTTTATTAGATACAACCTCATCTCCCATCAAAGAAACCAGTCGATCAAAAACATTGATGATAGCCTCTGATATCTGATGATATTCCTTTTCTAATGCTGTCAGTTTATTTGCTCTAAAATACATAATATCCTTGTTTATTTTTTCCTGAATATTATGCTGATTCATAAACAAATAAAGTGCTTTTGTTTTATCTAATATCGTTGATTTTTTATTTACCAGAACATCTCTTAATTGTTGAAAGCCTCTGGCGATTTCTGCTCTGACTTTATTTACAATTACAAGATGGTCATCTTCTTCCATAAACTTATAGACTTTTTCCCACTCTCTTGTATAACTTTTATATCCTCTTCTATTAGACTTTAAAATATAGTTTTCAAATATATCACATTCCTTTTCATCCAAGTCCATAAACTTTAAACGAACAAAACGCATCACTGACTGGTGTGAAAAATCTTTTTCTATTACATCCAGTGCTGCCAATAATCCATCTACATATTTATTGGATAGTACATCTTCTTTATGGTCAATAAAACAAGGAATCTCATATTTCATAAACGCCTGTTTAATGTATTTATGGTATCCCTCAATATCTCCGGCAATCACAGCAAAATCCTGAAATCTGTACTGCTTATTCTTTATAAACCTGGAGAT
>CANPET010000084.1 GCA_947573465.1 uncultured Eubacterium sp. | reverse complement strand
TTCAGACTGCCATCCACATATACTTTATAATTTTTCACTCCACTTGCATCAGATATCGGATTCCATTTAATATCCATGTAACCTGCACCCATCATTGCATTGTTTACAGGACTGGTAATTGTAAATGTTGTGTCTGCATAAACGTTAACTACTCCATCTGCCCCATTCCATATATTCAATGATAATGACATTGTCAAAATTATTATCACTGCAATAATTTTTCTAAACCTTTTCATTCTTTTACCTCAAATTATTTTTTCTTTGATTTCTTTTTAGATTTTTTCTTCTTTACAGCAGACTTAGTTTTTACTTTTTTCGCCTTTGTCCACTTGCAATAGTACTTCGTTCCGTTGAGAACTTTATACGCACGAACTCTTACATAATATGTTCTCTTCTTTTTATCAAGTTTCTTGACAGTTCCTGTCTTTGTAGCCGCTTTTGAAGGCTTCACATTCACCGTCTTTGTTTTATATTTTTTACCCTTTTTAAACTTTTTGTTTAATGAGTACTGTAACTGATAACCTGATGCTCTCTTAACTGCTTTAAAAGAATATCCAAATGCCTTTTTCTTTGATGTGAGACCATAGATTTTCGTATCTACAGCAGCAACACATGCAGCAATTGACGTGTCTTTTGCAATTGAAGAACTTACATTATATGTGCGGTTGTTATATCCTGCAGGATTTCCTATATTTGCATAAATCTGTCCTAAAGTTGTAACTTCTCCTGTATACTGGAAAATACCGGAAGCTCCTGTCACATCATCTTTTGGATTAAAGTCAAACCAAGCGTATCTTTCTACATAACTTCTTTCGTTTAATCCTTTCAAAACAATCTTCATAAATTCCTGTACCTGGGCATTATGCTTTGCATTTGTCGGACTAAACTTGTTATAACTGTCTGCAACAGCAAATTCTGTTACCCAGATTGGTTTATGATATTTTGCATAAATCTCATCAATTGCATGTAAGTACTGTAGTGCTGTATCTGCATTATCATAAAAATGCTGATATGCATGAACTGCAATAAAAGACATGTCATTTCTTTCATCTACTGTCAAACCATTCCAAAATGGTGTCCACCATTTATCTGAATTAATCTGGAATGATTCAGTAGCCGGAGAACCAAGACGGATATTTCCTTTGTTTTCTCTAAACATGTTCCATCTGGATAGCATTGTTCCAGGATCTGTATTAGACTCCCATTTCAAATCAGGCTCATTGTAGGATAACATGTACTTATATCCGTTACTTTTTACCCTATTGAAAATTGTAGAAAATTCTTCATTTGGATCTCCCCAAATCATCGGTACAAAGTCTAAATCATGAAATTTTTTATTGCTAAAATTCGTTTCTTTAAATGATTTTGAACTCCAGTTATAATACCAGCCAATATTCATGTCTGCCGGGTCAACTTTTGTTCCCATGTCCTTATCATTTACGCAGACACCTTTTTTGGTCACATAAAATGTACGTATATCAGTTTTTACACTTGTACCATTGTCAAGTTCTGCCACAATATATGCATTATGAGCACTCACCTGTGTAGTATAAAACTCTGCACTCATTGTTGTTCCGCTCGGTGCAACTGTCCTATTTAAAGCGCCATCAACATACACTTTATACTGTTTTACGTTGTCTAAATTATTATTCCATTTGATGTCAATGTATCCTGCACCAATTAATTTTCCTTGAGCAGGACTTATAATTGCTGTTTTTTGCCATGTTGCAGAATCTTCAGCCTTCACCGGCATATCAGATATTGCTGTAACACAAGTAAACAGCATTGCTACAGCCATGACCATAGCCATTATCTTTTTTAATCTTTTCATATTTGTTACCTCCATGCAATCATAATACCATTTAATTGTTATATAAAAAAGGGCAGAATAAGGTACTAAAATAAAACCCTTTCCACCCTTTCAATTAAATTTTATTTACGCTCAATTATTTAATAAACGCGTTCTTCTTAACAACTTTCTTGCTGTATACTCTCTGGCCTGCAGAATCAATATTATAAGCTCTAATCTGGAAATATGTCTTCTTTCCTGCTTTCAATTTCTTGATTGTAATACTCTTCTTAGATGTTCTCTTAGTTTTAGCCTTCTTCATATTCTTTTTATCAGAATACTTAATCTCATATCCCTTAACATTTGCAAGTTTCTTAAATGTTAATTTTGCCTTCTTTTTCTGAGCTTTAATTGTAACCTTTGCTTTACCAGGTTTCTTTGTAGCTGTATAAATACAATTAAGAGTTAAATTACTTCTTACTGGTGTACTAAGATCAAATCTTGCTCCTGTTGAAGCATTCTTATATCCTGTTAATGTCTTACCTTTGATACCAAAGTTATGACCAGATGTCTTATCACCAGAGTTTACATACTCTGTATAGGACTTGCTGCCATATGTATACTTAACAGCATACTGAGCTCCAGCTTTAACCTGAACATCACTAAAGTATAATCTTCCCTTCATGTTAATCTCATCTGGATATGTCTTTAAGAATGCACCACATGCAAAGTTAAGTGCAACTACAGTACCATCATATGTCTTTGGAACTAAGATTTTTGCTGTAACAGTCTTCTCTCCTTCTGCTGAATCTGTTTCAATCATACCTCCAATTGTACATCCTGACGCTGATGTAAATGCTACACCTGGTTCACCTGGTGCTGTAGGATTATAAGCCTTAAACAAAATATGTTTCTTAGTAACTGTCTTTTTTATTTCATTTCCTTCTTCATCTTTTTTCACATTTCCTGCTTCATCTTTTTCTGTAAAAGTTCCTTTTAATGTGCTCTTAATTTTAAAGGAAATATCATATGTTCTTCCTTTTTCTACTGGGAAGCCAGTGGATAAAACTCTAAGACCATACGGATTATCTCCTGCCAACTCTCCTGTCATAGGATTATACTCACCGTCCCATCCTGAATTCATTACAAAAAATTCAAAATTTGAGGCATTTGCCCCCGCTACAACCCATCCTTCTGTAGCAAAATCTGTTCCTTCTACCTGTCCATTAGGATACTTATCTGTCACTAAATGTGTTAATGAATGATACCAGCACCATGGATGTGCCTTAGAACCATCCTCACTATCTACATGATCTTCCATAGTACATACCGAAAATGATGACCATTTAATACCTGAGGCAACATTTGCGCCATTTGCAGCATGTGCAGCAAAAACACTACTTGTCATACCAACTACCAGAGTCAATGACAATAATGAAGCCATAATCTTCTTCGTAAATTTTCTCATTACTTCTCCTCCTAAAATCCTCTAACTAAACAGTAACCCAATGCAAATGCATTGGGTACTGTAAACTTTTAATAAATAAATTAACAATTATTATTTAACTTTTACTTTCTTTGTAGCCCAAGCAGATGTCTTGAATCCAGCAGCTTTAGCGCGTACCTTAACAACTACTTTTCCTTTTTTAACTTTCTTAACTGTTAATTTAGCTTTTTTAGTATTGTAAGTTTTCTTGCCTACCTTAACCTGATATGTCTTAGCATTCTTTACTTTCTGCCAAGTAACCTTAACTGTTCCTTTTTTCTTACTTACAGCTTTAAGCTTTTTAACCTTAGCTAATTTCTTAACCTGTGCCTGTGAAACTGGTGTTGTCGGATTAACTGTTGGTTTAACTGTTGAATTATTATTGTTATTATTGTTATTATTGTTATTATCTGTTGGTCTTGGTGGAATAACTGATCCAGTCGGCTTCTCACCCATAAATGAAATATCTGTAAACTTCAACATTCCATGAGCATTAACGTTTTCTGTTGTTCCATATGCATAAGCATATTTGCATGCCTTAGCATCTGCTTCACTAACTGTACCTGCTTTAACTGCTTGTGTTAAATTATATGAATAGGAATATGAACCATATGCTAACTGAATCTGAACATCGTCACTTAAATAATCACCACTAATTGGCACATCAAATTCAAATGTCTTTGTCTGAGAAGCAGGAACTGTCACTGTTTCAAATAAAAATGTATTATCATTATCACCCTCGATACCACTGTTAACAGTAACTGTAATGTTCTTCTCTGTAGGAGTCTCTGACTCTGCTGCCTTCATCCCATTTTCTACAGTAAACTTAAGTTTATATGTATTTCCTGGTGCAATCTTTGCTTTATTAGTAGATGTAATCTGGTATGGTTTTTCTCCCCACATTGTTCCATCTCCCATAATAATAGCATCATCCGGTGCTGGAGTTTCTGCTATCCACTGAGCCTGCCAACCTGTAATTGAAATGTTTGCTGAGATACTCTCTGCTGTTGATGTAAATGTTGTGTCTTTAATTAAAGCATCCTCTGCTTGCCAACTTGGAGCTGCATTTGTCCAATTACTTGTAATTACATTGGCTACCTCTGCTTTAACATCTTTTGTGCCAACATAAAATCCTACTGCTAACGTAGCCACTAATGTTGTTGTAACAACGCTAGCTAATACTTTGTTGAAAATCTTTCTCATTTTCAATTCCTCCTCTAAATCTTTTATATTTTTTCAAGATATAATATATACTAACACAAACATGCTTATATTTCAACTTAAAAATATCATTTTTCCACAAATAAAACTCGTTTTATTTTATAATAGTGTCCATTTTATATAAATTACTCAATCATGTAATTTTTTTCATGTGAAAATTCTTTTAATATTTTTATTTTTTTTGAAACATTTTTAACATATTTTACAATATTGCCAAAAGTTATGAGCTATTTTTTGATTTTTATAGATTTAGCCTGTGACCATTTTCCCTTTTTATTGCCATTTATTGCTCTTACCCTGAAATAATATTTCTTTTTTTTCTTTAATTTTTTAATAGTATATGACACCTTTTTAGTTGTCTTTATAATAGCCTTCTTAAAGTTCTTTTTTAAAGAATACTGAACTTGATATTTTTTTGCATTTTTAACTTTTTTCCATGTGAGTTTTACAGACTTCTTCTTAACGTTTTTGACTGTACTAACTCTAACTGTTCCTGGTATAGATGTTACTTTTGATGTAGCCTGTATTTTACTTGTTGTTTCTTGTTTTGTTGTTAGGTCTTGTTTTGTTGTTGGCTCTTTCGTTGTCTCTAATTCCTGATAGATATATCTGTCTTCTTCTGTCAACTTTGTCTGTGGATAATCTTCTGGTAGCCCCAATGATGCATAAAGAAATCCGTTCTCTGTAAGTTTTCCACTCTTATAATCAAACAATGCTGTGGAACCACTAGCATCATTATCATCAATATCATTTGCACTGTGAATATCATATGGGAACCATGCATAACGTTCAACATAGTCAAGCTCGTCTAATTGTGTGCACACCTCTTTGATAAATGCACCTGTCTTTTCATTCTCACCTTCTTTTTCATAACTATAATCATACTTATCACCATAAGCCTTGCTTCCAAAAATCCCCATTTCTGTAATCCACACTGGTTTATTGTATAGTTCATGAACTTTTCTCACGGCACCAACAACCCTACCAACATCTCTTTGACCTATATATGTGTGTATCGCAACACAATCACAACTAATCCCTTCCACTGTAACCTGTACACCATTTGAATACACTTCTCCACCTTTTAAGAACGGGGTAAGCCACGCACTATATGTACCATTAGGATTACTAATTGCTGGTGAAACTGTTCTCTTTCCAAGTTGTTCAATTGATTTCCAGCCTTCCTGTGCCTGAACAACATTCATATTTGCCTGTGCTTTTAAATCCGGTTCATTATATCCCAGAACATAATTTGCATCTTTAGATACCAAATCACACTGTTCTTTTATGTATTTATACAAGTTCTCATTTACCGTTCCATTCGGATCATCCTGATTTCTTCCCCAAATCATTGGCACATGTTCCACTTGATCATCTCTATGATCATTAAAAGCTTCTGCTTTCCAGTTATAATACCATGCCATATTCATTTTTTTCAGTTCTACCGTTTGGCTCATATCACTTCCCAGTGCAACGCCTTTCTTTGATACAAAAAACTTTCTAGTATCAGATTGTATTTCTGTACCATCTTCTAGAGTTGCAACAACATATGCTGTGTGAGACGAAATTGCTGTTGTATATACTTCTACTATTTGCTGCATAGAACCATTGCTTGTAAGGGTTGCAGCCAATTCATCATCGAAGTAAACTTTATAACTTTCAGCTTTTTCTAAATTAGTATCTACTTTAATATTAATATAACCTGCACCTACCAATCTACCTTCTATAGGTGTGACCACCGCCGATTCACCTTCCTTTGCTCCGACCATTCCAATTGCTGCAACAATCATTGTCAAAGACAATAATAAAGCAATTATTTTTCTCATATTGTTCATTTCTTCCTCCTTATATTTTCGGCATTCCATACATACAATATGGTTGCCTATTTTATAACTATTTTCTAACTTTTTCAAAATAAAGTCAATGTTTTTATGCATTTTTTATTTCTTAATTTTTATTCGATAAAAAAAACAGAAAGATTATTATATAAAATAATAAAACTTTCTGTTTCACAATACAATAATATGATAATTTTTCTCAAACTATTTATTCATCTATATACTCTAATTTACTTACTGAAACTTCATACGCTACATGCTTTTCGCTTTCTTCCTCATTTATTTTTTTCACATATTCACGGCTCTGCACTCTTCCCCATATCTGTACATGTCCGCCAACCTCAAACGTAGATGCATATCTGGCATTTCTTCCCCATGCGATACACGGAATATAATCAGATTTCCCGTAAGGTCGGTTCACAGCCAGCAGCATATCTGCGATTTCCCTGCCAAGCGGTGTCCGGCGATAAACCGGCATCTTACAGATATATCCATCCAAAAAGATCTGATTGCTCTTAACCTTGTCACATTCTTCCTCTACAAAGCAAACCTCCCGTGCGAACACGGAAAGTACAAGCCTGTTCTTTTTCTCTTCA
>CANPET010000083.1 GCA_947573465.1 uncultured Eubacterium sp. | reverse complement strand
TAGAAACATTGAAAGAGGAAAAGACTGTTTTCACTACCAGGAGAAAGAAATGTTTGGATATGATAAGTCAGGCAAGTTCCAGAATGAATGCTAATGAAAAATCGGAAAGTGAAATTCAAAAGCAATATAAGAGTTTGAAAGAAGTTGAAGAAAGCTGGAATATTATGAAGTCGTTATCTAATACTGCAAATGGTAATCTTTTAGGAAAAGAAAAAATACTATTAGAAACTTATGTGCAAATGCATTATTTTGATGCGATTATCAGAAGAGCAAATATTCGGTTGATGGCAATGTCTTGTGGACAGTATGAATTAAAGAGAGCAGATAGTTCTGATAATTTAAAAGGACAAAGCGGTTTAGATTTAAATGTAATAGATCATTATAATGGAAGTGAACGTAGTGTGAAAACTTTGTCTGGTGGAGAATCATTCAAGGCATCATTGGCATTGGCTTTAGGTTTGTCTGAGGAGATTCATGCAAAGTCTGGCGGTATTCAGATAGACACATTATTTGTGGATGAAGGATTTGGTTCATTAGATGAGGAATCGTTAAATCAGGCAATGAATGCACTTGCCAATGTTACAGAAGGAAATAGACTGGTGGGTATTATTTCCCATGTAAGGGAGGTCAAAGAACGAATTGACAGGAAAATAATAGTAACTAAGGATAAATCTGGAGGAAGTAGTATAGCGTTGGAAATATAGAAAAAATATGAATAATAATTCTTTCATTACAAATACTAGGATTATATCAGCTACAAGATGTAAATGGAGGAAATAAAATGAAAGCAACAGGAATTGTAAGAAGAATAGACGATTTGGGAAGAGTAGTTGTTCCCAAAGAAATAAGGAGAACACTGCGTATCAGAGAAGGTGATCCTATGGAGATTTTTACAAATAGAGATGGAGAAATTATCTTGAAGAAATATTCTCCGATTGGCGAAATTGATAGTTTTGCAAAGCAATATGCAGAAAGTCTTGCACAGGTTTCAGGTTATAAAATTTTAATCAGTGACAGAGACCAGATTATAGCAGTTGCCGGAGGGGCTAAAAAAGAATTTATAGGAAAGAGTATCAGTGCTCAATTAGAAAAACTGATTAATGGGAGAGATAATCTGACAACAGAGGGCGGAACTGCAAAAAGCATTCCGGTTGTAGAGGGAGAGAATGCCCCGGAAACAGGGCAGGTAATCTATCCGATTATATGTGAGGGAGATATTATTGGAAGTGTTATTATTATGTCCAAAGATGAAAAACAGGATGTAAGCGTTACGGAACAGAAACTGGCAGGTGTGGCAGCAGCATTTTTAGGAAGACAGATGGAAGCGTAGTATTATATAAAGCACTAGTTGATTTATATGTAAAAATGCCCAAAACACCCATAAAATAGTGGAATTGCCTTGACAAAGTTTACAAAATGGAGTATATATTTTATAGATACGCGAGGAAAAGCGATCGTACAAATTATCAAGGAGGAATTACGATGAACAAGACAGAATTCGTAGAAGCTATTGCAAACGAAGCTGGTTTAACAAAGACAGATGCAGCAAAGGCTGTAAAAGCATTCACAGATGTAGTAGTAAAAGCAATGAAAGATGGAGATAAAGTACAGTTAGTAGGATTTGGTACTTTCGAAGCTACAAAGAGACCTGAGCGTCAGGGAATCAATCCTGCAACAAAGGAAAAGATTACAATCGCAGCAGCTACTGTTCCTAAGTTCAAAGCTGGTGCAGCTTTAAAGAAAGAATTAAACTAATTTAAATATTTAGAGTTGAGATAATCAGGACTGTTACTTTCGTAACAGTCCTGTTCTTTTATGAGAATATATGCAATATGGAGGAGATTATGAGATTAGATAAATTTTTAAAAGTATCAAGAATCATTAAGAGAAGAACTGTTGCTAATGAGGCTTGTGATGCAGGAAGAGTCTTGGTAAATGAGCAGCCTGCAAAAGCTTCAAAAGATGTTAAAGTTGGAGATAAGATTGAAATACAGTTTGGGCAGAGAACAGTAAAAGTGGAAGTTGTCAGTGTAAAGGAAACTGTAAAAAAAGAAGAGGCAGCAGAAATGTACAAAGAGATATAATACGTTACGAATGTGTTTCAATATAATAAGAGGACAAATATTTCAAAAATGAGAATAAATACTGTAGTATTAAAATATATTGTTTTATAATAAGAATATTTCGAGGCACATATGGAGCAGAATAATATTGCAAAAACACATAAATTGGCATTAGATAACAGAAAACAAATGAGTCTTACAGGAATCAAAGATGTTGTGGCATTTGATTTGAATCAGGTGCTGTTAGAATCTACTCTTGGAATGATACATATTAAAGGAAATGACTTAAAAGTCACAAAACTCAGTATTGAAAAGGGAGAAGTCAATGTAGGGGGAAGCATTGACAGTATTGTCTATTCTGATGTAAAAGCATATGGAGAAAAAGGAAAATCATTTGTTAAGAGGATGTTTCGATAATGAGTTTACAAATCAGCGAAGAGAGTATGCTGATTCTCATGAGCATTTATGGTGGGCTGGTATTGGTTCTTTGTTATGATGCTATCAGGATTTTAAGAAGAATATTTTATGTTGGTTTTGTACGTATTATTATTGAAGATGTAATTTTTTGGACAGTGGCTGTAATTTTTATGTTTAATATCTATCTAAAATATAATTATGGACGACCAAGATTTTTTTCCATAATACTTACAGTAGGAACAATGTTTGCTTTTGAATGGTTTATAGGAAGGAAGATTATAAATGTTGTTGCAGTCAAAATGAATAAAATTTTAAGAAAAATTGTGAAACCATTGAAAAAGGTTGTAAAATTGATTAAACTAAAGATAGGTAAAAGGAAAAGCATTAAAAGAGGAAGAAAAAATGGCATCAAGGAATCAAAAAAGAGCAACAAGGCGGTTAAGCAACGCACGGAGACGGCGAATTCAAAGTAAACGAATGATTATTACGATTTCAGCGGTAGTAATGGCATTCTGCATTGTCATGGGTGCTCAGATGATAAAAAAATTTAATACATTAAAAGAGTTACAGGAACAGGAAAAAAAATTACAGACCCAGTATAAAAAAGAACTTGAATTATCTGAGGAATTAAAGGATAAAGAAGAGTATGTAAAAACCGATGATTATGTTGAGGAGATGGCAAGAAATTTAGGGCTGTTATATCCAAATGAAGTAATCTTTAAGCCGGAAGACTAAGAAATTTATAAAATGCATTCAAATGTTAAAAAGAAAATTAACATTCTGAATGCATTTTTTTCTTTAACTTCATGTCGAAATGTTTAACGATTCTTATACTTTATTTTGACAAAAAAATTAGAAATCAATTTGTATACTACCATGCAGAAATCAGTAAGGGAGGATACAAATTATGCAGAAGATATTGAAACCAATACTACTTTTAATGATAGGTATGGTGTTATGCACACTGCCAATGCTTGGATATTATTCTATGGGAGAAAGCTGGTATGCAGCGTTATGTCAGGTAAAGGGACTTCCTATTTTAGCATTACCAATAATGATATATACAATTTTTGCAAATGGTGGTTGGCTGGCAGCAATGAAATATGGAACAATCATGATAACTACAGGAATCTGTGCGACACAGTATAGAAGATTATGTACAAATTATAATCCGTACATAACAGCATTTATTGCTACAATAACTACAGTTTTTATGGAAGCACTGGACTGGTCACTGAATGGAATGGTTAAGGTGGAGTTGTATGGATTGGTACCAATTGTTATGTTGACATGGTCGATGTCGGTAATTTTTTCTTATTTTGTAAATAAGTTATTAAATTATCTGCCAAAGAAAAAGAGCCTGCAGGAGGAGATAGACAAACAGCAATTAGTGAAAAATGAATGCATTATGAGAACATCCAGAGCGTTTAAAAATCTAGCGGCAGAAATAAAAAAAATGTCAGGGATTGATTACGATTATAATGTTTCCGTGGAGGGAGTTGTATCCCGGGAAATTGCCCAGAGTGCATGCAGGGGATGTGAGAATGGACAGATACAATATTTGGAAAGGGCGAAGATAAATTACTTATGGTACAACAAAATGCTGGAAACGAGAGAGGCAATGGCAGTTCAGTTCAATGAAATGGCAAAACTAATGGAAAATTATACAAAACCTGTATATGAAGAAAAAAAGGCATTATTTGGCATGGATGATTATATAAAGCACAGGTTGAGAGAACAAAAAATTACTGCAAGAAAAATTTTTATTAATGAAAATAGTAAGGGAATGCTAGAAATAAGACTCTATGCAAAAAAAAGAAAGAAATCCAATATATCTGCAGATGTAATGAAAAGTGTCATATCTGAGGCTGTTGGAAAGAAATTGAGGTTATCAGAGGAGAGTCTGCTTGATGTGACAGAGGAATATAATGAATATGTTTTGTTTGAGGAAGTGAATTTTATGACAATCAGCGGAACCGCCAGACAGACAAAAGGGAGTGAAGATTATTCCGGAGATAATTTTGCTGTCATGAGTTTAGACAGTGGGCAGACATTTATGAGCATCTGTGATGGAATGGGTTCCGGAAAGCGGGCAAAAAAATATAGTGAGATTGTTATTGACTTGTTAGAAAAAATGATTGACAGCGGGTTTGAAGAAAGCACGATATTAAAATTAGCAAATTCAATTATGCTTACGGGAAATCAATGGCAGGAGCCGGCAACGGTAGACATGGCTTTGATTGACCAGTATTCAGGAATCTGCCAGTTTTTAAAATTGGGTGCGGCATGTACTTATATAAAGAGAGGAAACTGGGTAGAATGTATCAAGTCCACATCACTTCCTATGGGGGTGCTGGAAGAGGTGGATATGGAGACCATTACCAAAAAACTCTATGATGGAGACTTTGTAATTATGGTGTCAGATGGAATTGTGGATGCGTTAGACTGTCCGGATAAAGAGGAGGCGATGGGAAGAATTATTATGGATATTCACACTGCAAATCCGAAACAGATGGCAATTAGTGTGCTGAGTCAGGCGTTAGCAAAATGTAAGGGGGTGCCGGAGGATGATATGACTGTTATTTGTACAGGAATATGGGAAAAGGTTTGATGTGCCTGGGAATTTGACAGAAAAACCAGCATCAAGTATCATATGGATATGATGAAAAAAGTGTTAGATTTTGTAAATAAAAATAATATATTGGAACATGGTGACAGCGTCATACTGGGAGTCTCAGGAGGTGCTGATTCTGTCTGCATGCTGCATTTGCTGAATTCGTTAAAAGAAGATTTGGGAATCGAGTTGACTGTAGTACATGTCAATCATAGAATAAGAGGGATTGAGGCAGAGCAGGATGCAGAATTTGTAGAGCATATTTCAGAGGAATTAGGCGTAGAATGTAAGATATTTCATATTGATATTCCAGCCATTGCCACACAAAAGAAGATGTCAGAAGAAGAGGCCGGAAGAATAGAAAGATATGCGGTGTTTGAGTCTGTGGCAGAGGAAATCGGTGCAAATAAAATTGCAGTGGCACATAATCTTAATGATAATAGTGAGACGGTATTATTCAATTTGTTCCGGGGGAGTAAATTAAAAGGAATGACTGGAATTCCGGTGAAAAGGGAGAAAATTATCAGACCATTACTCTGTCTGACAAGAAAGGAAATCGAAGAATATTTAGAAAAACATCATTTAGATTATTGTATAGACAGTACAAATAAAGAGACAGAATATAGCAGAAATAAGCTGCGATTGGATATATTACCCTATATTAAGGAGAATATTAACAGTAAGGCAGAAGAACACATTGTAAATACTGCACAAAGTCTCAGGGAGATATATGACTATATTGAATGCCAGACAGATGAGGCCTATGAGAATTATGTAAAAAATAATATTATTTTGAATGAATCGAAGGACTTACCATCTGTTATATTAAAAGAGGTTGTCAGGCGGTGGATTTTTAACAATACAGGTAGTTTAAAGGACATTACAGCGACACATATTGACATGGTTATCTCGTTATTGCATAACAGTGTCTCAAAAAAAATAGAAATTCCGTATTCATTCATTATTAAAAAGGGATATCAGGGAATAGAATTAGGAGAGGGGGAAGAGCCAAAGAAAAAAATCGGTCAGGTTTTATTAGAGGACAATAAAATAAATCAAGTAGAGAATTTTTTTGTTTCTGTTGAGGAATCAAGTATCAACAAAGAGAATGTACCCGATTTAATGTATACGAAATGGTTTGATTATGATAAAATAAATAAGTTACTATTAAGAAGCCGTCAGCCGGGCGATTACATTATCATAGATAAAAAAGGCGGAAAAAAGAAATTAAAAGACTATTTTATTGATGAGAAAGTCCCAAGGGAAAAGCGTGATGAGATATTATTACTGGCTGATGGAAGTCATATTGTATGGATTGTAGGATATAGAATCAGTGAATACTTTAAGGTTTCCGATGAAACAAAAAATATAATAAAGATAGCATATGATAAGGAGTAGAGTTATGATACATAAGATTACGGAATATATCAGTGAAGAACAGTTAGAAAAAAGAATTCGTGAACTGGCAGCTCAGATTAGCAAAGATTATGCGAAGAAAGAAATCAGATTAATCTGCATTTTAAAAGGAAGTGTATTTTATACATGTGAGCTGGCAAAAAGAATTACTGTTCCGATTACGCTTGATTTTATGAGTGTTTCCAGCTATGGCTCAGGAACAGAGAGTTCAGGAAATATTAAGATTAACAAGGATCTTGATGAGAGTATTGAGGGAAGGGATGTCATTGTCGTGGAAGACATTATAGATTCAGGAAATACGTTAAGCAGATTAATTCCAATGTTAAAAGAGAGAAAACCGGCAAGTCTGAAGATAACAACGTTATTGGATAAACCGGAACGAAGAGAAGTAGATGATGTGCAGGTAGATTATGTTGGATTTGAGATAGAGGATAAAT
>CANPET010000082.1 GCA_947573465.1 uncultured Eubacterium sp. | reverse complement strand
TGTATTATTGTTTCAAGGGAAAAAAGTTGTGAAGGAAGAAAGTTTGTCAAATACAGCAAATATCAGCCAATATAAAATAGAAAACGAAATACATGAGCAGGAACGTGATGTATCGAAAATGTGGAAGAAATCAGAAGTGAATATTGAAGAAGATGTAGTTATTGCAATGTATGGCTTAGAAAATCAGACAGAGATAGACAAAAAAATGCCATTCCGTGTAATTGGATATGATGGAGCAAAGTATAGAAGTCAGGTAAACCTAAAAGAAAAGAGCAGACACTTTCCGGTAGTTACCATGGTGCTGTATTTTGGTGAGAGGCGCTGGGATAAGAACAAGTCGCTGTATGAAGGGATGATTGTGCCAGAGTACTTAGAGCCATATGTCAACGATTATAAGATTAATGTATATGAGATAGCGTATTTAACAGAAGAACAGGTAAATATGTTTACCAGCGATTTTAAAATGGTGGCAGATTATTTTGTGCAGATGAGAAAAAATAAAAATTATCAACCGTCGAAAGAGACGATAAAGCATGTGGATGAAGTCTTGAAACTGATGTCAGTATTGACAAAGGATGACAGATTTTGAAGGTGCAACAAGAAGAGAGAGGAGAAGTAAAGAATATGTGTGAAGTATTAGATAGAGTAGAAAACAGAGGAATTGCAAAAGGAATCAGCCAAGGAATTCGTTTAACAATAGAAATAGCGAAGGAGTGCGGGATAAACAAGGAAAATCTAATTGAAAAGATAAAAGAAAAGTTTTCTTTGTCAGATGATGAGGCAAAAGAGAATGTTGATAAATACTATTGTTAAAAAAATAGTGAGAATGGTTGACATTATTCAACTATTTTACTAAAATAAACATTGATATAAAAAGACGTTGATAGAGACAGTAGTTTATTGGCAAACGTTACAGAGAGTCTGATGTTGGTGGGAGTCAGATATTAGTAGCTGATAGATGAATATCACTCTGGAGTTGCAGCCCGAAACATTGATTGAGACATTTTGATATGACATTCAAGTAGGCGCTGACGGTTTCTCCCGTTACAGAGAACACATATAAAGGATTTTTCCGAGTATGCTGTTAAAGGTGGTATAACGTAAGTATTTTCAGGCTTTCGTCCTTAACAGGACGGAAGCCTTTAGTAGTTATAGAAAGGAGTACAAAATGTACAAGAAGGTATCAACAAACTTAAACTTTGTAGAACGTGAAAAGGCTACAGAGAAATTTTGGAGAGACAATGATATTTTTGAAAAAAGTATGGACAGTCGAAAAGAGGGAGAGACATATACATTCTATGATGGACCTCCTACCGCTAACGGAAAACCACATATCGGACATGTGCTTACCCGTGTAATCAAAGATATGATTCCACGTTACCAGACGATGAAGGGATGCATGGTTCCTAGAAAAGCAGGATGGGATACCCACGGTCTTCCGGTAGAGTTAGAAGTAGAAAAGTTATTGGGATTAGATGGTAAAGACCAGATTGAGGAATATGGTCTGGAACCATTTATTGATAAATGTAAAGAGAGTGTCTGGAAATATAAGGGTATGTGGGAAGATTTCTCAGGTACTGTAGGTTTCTGGGCAGATATGGATAACCCTTATGTTACTTATAATGATAACTATATTGAATCAGAGTGGTGGGCGTTAAAAACTATCTGGGATAAAGATTTGTTATACAAAGGATTTAAGATTGTTCCTTACTGCCCACGTTGTGGTACTCCACTTTCATCACAGGAAGTAGCACAGGGCTACAAGGATGTTAAGGAACGTTCAGCAATTGTTCGTTTTAAGGCAGTAGGAGAAGATGCATATATCCTGGCATGGACAACGACACCTTGGACATTGCCATCTAACGTGGCACTTTGTGTGAACCCGGTAGAGGATTACGCAAAAGTAAAAGCTGCTGATGGAAATGTATATTATATGGCAGTAGCACTTCTTGATAAAGTACTTGGAAGCCTTGGAAATGAAGAAGAAGGTGTGAAGGCATATGAGGTTTTGGAAACATATAAGGGAAAAGACCTTGAATATAAAGAATATGAGCCATTATATGAATGTGCTCATGAAAAAGCAGAAAAACAGCATAAGAAGGGATTCTTTGTTACCTGTGATTCTTATGTAACATTGACGGATGGTACAGGTGTAGTTCATATTGCTCCGGCATTTGGTGAGGATGATGCCAATGTAGGTAGAAATTATGATCTTCCATTTGTACAGTTAGTTACAGAAAAGGGTGAGATGTCAGAAGAGACACCTTTTGCAGGATTGTTTGTAAAGAAAGCAGATCCGGAAGTATTAAAGGATTTAGATGCCAGAGGATTATTATTTGATGCACCAAAGTTCGAGCATAGTTATCCACATTGTTGGAGATGTGATACACCACTGATTTACTATGCACGTGAGTCATGGTTTATCAAGATGACTGCTGTAAAAGATGATTTGATTAAAAATAATAATACAATTAACTGGGTACCGGAAAGTATTGGTAAGGGACGTTTTGGAAACTGGCTTGAGAACGTTCAGGACTGGGGTGTCAGCCGTAACCGTTACTGGGGTACACCGTTAAATATCTGGCAGTGTGACTGTGGATGTATGCAGTCGATTGGCAGTCGTCAGGAATTATTTGAAAAGTCCGGTGATGAGAGGGCAAAGACTGTGGAATTCCACAGACCATATATTGACGAGATTACAATGCCTTGTCCGGAGTGTGGCGGTACAATGAAGAGAGTACCTGAAGTTATTGACTGTTGGTTTGACAGTGGTGCAATGCCATTTGCACAGCATCATTATCCATTTGAAAATAAAGACTTGTTTGAACAGCAGTTCCCGGCAGACTTTATTTCAGAGGCAGTAGACCAGACTAGAGGTTGGTTCTACACATTGCTTTCAGAGTCTACATTGTTATTTAACAAGGCTCCATATAAGAATGTTATTGTTTTAGGTCATGTTCAGGATGAAAATGGTCAGAAGATGAGTAAGTCAAAGGGTAATGCAGTGGACCCATTTGATGCATTAGAGAAGTATGGTGCAGATGCTATCAGATGGTACTTCTATATTAACTCAGCGCCATGGCTTCCAAACAGATTCCATGGAAAGGCTGTGGAAGAAGGACAGCGTAAGTTTATGGGAACACTTTGGAATACTTATGCATTTTATGTTCTTTATGCAGAAATTGACCAATTTGACCCAACAAAGCATGAACTTGAATATAATAAATTATCAGTAATGGATAAATGGTTATTGTCAAAGATGAATTCTATGGTGAAGACTGTGGATGAGAATCTTGGAAACTATCGTATTCCAGAAGCTGCAAGAGCATTGGATGAGTTTGTAGATGAAATGTCTAACTGGTATGTAAGACGTTCCCGTGAACGTTTCTGTGCAAAGGATATGCCACAGGATAAGATTAATGCATATATGACTCTTTATACAGCACTTGTTACTGTATCAAAGGCAGCAGCTCCGATGATTCCATTTATGACAGAAGATATTTATCAGAACTTAGTTCGCAGTGTAGATAGTACAGAGGTAGAGTCAATACATCTTTGTGACTTCCCAGAAGTAAATGAGGCGCATATTGATAAAGAATTAGAAGATAATATGGAAAGAGTTCTTAAAGTAGTTGTTCTTGGTCGTGCTTGTAGAAATAAGTCTAATATTAAGAACAGACAGCCTATTGGAAAGATGTTTGTGAAAGCAGATTCCCCACTTTCTGAATTATATAAGGATATTATTGAAGATGAATTGAATATAAAAGAAGTAGAGTTTACAGATGATGTAAGAGCGTTCACTTCTTATTCATTTAAGCCACAGCTTAGAACTGTTGGACCAAAATATGGTAAGTTCTTAGGAAAGATTAAAGAAGCGTTGGCAGGACTTGATGGAAATGCTGCTATGGATACTTTGAATGCCGGAAGTCCTTTAGAGTTTGACTTTGATGGTGAGAAAGTAGTTCTTGAAATGGAAGATTTACTGATTGATATGGCACAGGTAGAGGGCTATGTATCAGAAGGTGAAGGGGAACTTACTGTGGTGCTTGATACTAATTTAAGTGATGAATTGCTCGAGGAAGGTTTTGTCCGCGAGGTTATTAGTAAGATTCAGACTATGAGAAAAGAAGCCGGATTCGAAGTAATGGATAAAATTATAGTAAATGTAGCTAACAACAATAAGGTTCAGAGTGTAATTGAGGGCAATCTTAACGAAATTAAGTCTGAGGTGTTGGCAGATAAAATCGAATTTGGTAAAATAAACGGGTATGAGAAAGAATGGAACATTAATGGAGAAAAAGTAACATTTGGTGTTTCAAAAAACTCATAATTTGCTAGTTATTTGAACAGGAATTTTAAATAGAGGAACGGTTTTAATCGTTCCTTTATCTATAGCTTTTGAAACGGTAAATGATAACCGTTTCAAAACTCTGCTTCGCAGAGCACGCCCCTTCGGGCCTGGCAAAATACGATATTGAAACTCTTGATGTGTTTCAGTATCTATAGGAATAGGAGAGGGACAATGAATAAAAAAATGACAATTAATCAAAAAGAAGCGTTTAAGACAGAATTCAAAAAACGTGTGAACGATCAGGCGAAGATGCTTTATCGTAAAACTCTTGATGAAGTCAGCGACCGACACAAGTTTGTATGTGTTGCTTATGCGGTAAAGGATATTGTAATTGATCAGTGGATTGCCACTCAGAAAGCATACGATGAGGCTGATAGCAGAACAGTTTATTATCTGTCTATGGAATTTTTAATGGGCAGAGCATTGGGAAATATGATTATTAATTTATCCAGCAGGGATGAAATTAAAGAAGCTATTGAGGAGTTAGGACTTGATTTAAATGTAATTGAGGATCAGGAACCGGATGCTGCTCTTGGTAATGGTGGACTTGGACGTCTTGCTGCATGTTTCCTTGACAGTCTTGCCACATTGAACTATCCGGCATATGGATGTGGTATCAGATATAAATACGGTATGTTCCAGCAGAAGATTGAAAATGGTTTCCAGAAAGAGATTCCGGAAGACTGGCTAAGACATATTAATCCGTTAGAGATTAAGCGTGAAGAATATGCCTGCGAAGTCAGATTTGGTGGAACAGTAAGAATTGACCACAGAGATGGACGTAATTATTTTGAGCAGGAAGGCTATCAGGCTGTTATGGCAATTCCATATGATATGCCGATTGTTGGTTATGGTAACAATGTGGTAAATACACTTAGAATCTGGGATGCAGAGCCGGTAGTACATTTCAACCTTGATGAGTTTGACAAGGGTTCTTATATGGCTGCTGTAGAGCAGGAAAATCTTGCAAAGACGATTACGGAAGTTCTTTATCCAAATGATAATCATTATGCAGGTAAGGAACTTCGATTAAAGCAACAGTATTTCTTTGTTTCTGCTTCACTTCAGACAGCAATAAAGAAATATTTAAAGAATCATGATGATATTAAGAAGCTGCATGAAAAAGTAGTATTCCAGATGAATGATACTCATCCTACTTTAGCCGTAGCGGAGCTTATGAGATTGTTGATGGATGTATATTTCTTAGAGTGGGACGAAGCATGGGAAGTTACAACAAAGTGTGTAGCATATACAAACCATACAATTATGGCTGAAGCTCTTGAAAAATGGCCACTCGAGTTATTCTCAAGATTATTACCAAGATGCTATCAGATTATTGAAGAAATTAACAGAAGATTCTGTATTGAAATTGAGCAGAAATATCCGGGTAACCATGATAAGGTAGCCAAGATGGCAATTATTTATGATGGTCAGGTGAAAATGGCACATCTTGCGATTTGTGCAGGTTATTCTGTCAACGGTGTTGCAAGACTTCATACAGAGATTCTTAAAAAACAGGAATTGAGAGATTTCTATGAGATGATGCCGGAGAAGTTCAACAATAAAACAAACGGTATTACACAGCGTAGATTTTTACTTCACGGAAATCCACTTCTTGCTGACTGGGTTACAAACAAGGTTGGAGATGAATGGATTACGGATTTATCTAAGATTAAGGGTATTGAAGTATACGCAGATGACAAGAAGGCTCAGGCTGAGTTTATGAATATTAAGTATCAGAACAAGGTACGTCTTGCAAAATACATCAAGGAACACAATGGTATTGATGTGGATCCTCGTTCTATCTTTGACGTACAGGTTAAGAGACTTCATGAGTACAAACGTCAGTTACTTAACATTTTACATGTTATGTATTTATATAATCAGATGAAAGAGCATCCGGAAATGGAATTTACTCCAAGAACATTTATTTTTGGTGCAAAGGCAGCAGCAGGTTATAAGATTGCGAAACTTACAATTAAGTTAATTAACGCTGTAGCTGATGTAGTAAACAATGATGCATCAATTAACGGAAAGTTAAAAGTTGTATTTATTGAAAATTATCGTGTATCAAATGCAGAAATCATCTTTGCGGCATCTGATGTTTCAGAACAGATTTCTACAGCTTCTAAAGAAGCCTCCGGTACAGGTAACATGAAGTTCATGTTAAATGGTGCGCTTACACTTGGTACAATGGATGGTGCCAATGTGGAAATTGTTGAAGAAGTAGGCGAGGAAAATGCATTTATCTTTGGTCTTTCTTCAGACGAAGTTATTAACTATGAGCAGAATGGTGGATATGATCCAATGGAAATCTTTAATTCCGATATGGATATCAGAAAGGTTCTTATGCAGTTAATTAACGGATTCTACTCACCGGAAAATCCAGAGTTATTCAGACCAATTTATAACTCACTTCTCACGAAGGAAGAGACCGGCTGTGCAGACAGATACTTTATCTTAAAAGACTTTCAGTCTTATGCAGAAGCTCAAAGACGTGTAGAGGAAGCATACAAGGATGAAGCAGGCTGGGCGAAGTCAGCAATCCTTAATGTGGCAAATGTTGGTAAGTTTACTTCTGATAGAACAATCGAGGAGTATGTTGAAGATATTTGGCATTTGGAAAAAGTTCAAGTAGAGCTGTAAATTCCGGTTTGTAGGGGATAAGACTTTCCTGCTGACTACAGCGTAGAGAGGATACATTCACCTTACTTC
>CANPET010000081.1 GCA_947573465.1 uncultured Eubacterium sp. | reverse complement strand
CAGACCAAAGAAACTTAAAATCAAATATAAGATTCCTGAATTGCTGGAAGGAATCCCTCTTGCAGTCTTGATTCTGTCAATCTTTTCACCCTGTTTGTACATCCAGTACAGACCATAAATATTACAAGTAATAATTGTAAATAAAAGTGCCATACCACCTGATGTTTCATTCTGTGCATCATCCAACATTCTGTTGGTGTCATCTGTCAGAACAACAAACCAGTAAAGTGCATAGATACCACATGTGATAATGCTTAAAACAATACACATGCCAATGCTTCTCTTTTGAATCATTGTTTCGCTCCCCTTTTCTTAATATTTGTATCTCTATTTTACACTAGAGAGCATTATCTGTAAATAGCTATCCTAATTTTTTAAATACCTTTTTAATAACTGCCAAAGACAATACTGCCGCAAGAAAATCTGCCACTGGTGCCACATACATAACACCTTCGATTCCATAAGCAGCGCCACCAAAATAACTGAATATTGCCGGGAATAACACCATAAGTGGAATAAAACAAATCACCTGTCTTGTAAGAGACAAAAACGTTCCTTTGTTGGGTTCACCAATAACTGTACAAAAAGTAGATGTAATTGGCTGGATTCCATCTAAGAAAGTCATAAACAAAAATATTCTGAAGAAACTTTCAGCAAATCGGAAGTATTCCGGACTTCCTGAACCAAAGATACTTATAATCTGCCTTGGCAGTGTCTGAAATACAACAAAAGCAATACAGGAAATTGTAGTATTACAAATTAATGCCAGGCGATATGTTTTCTTTACTCTGTCAATCTTTCCTGCTCCCCTATTAAAGCTGGCAATCGGCTGCATACCTTGTGCCACACCGATACAAACAGAAAAATAAACCTGATTCACTTTCATCACTATACCTGTACATGCCAAAGGAATATCGGCACCATAAACACTTAATGCACCATAATGCGTTAATGTTTTATTCATAACAATCTGCACTAACATAATTGCCAGCTGGTTTAATCCCTGTGCCATTCCTAAATGAGATGCTCTTGCACATATATTCAATTTTGGTACGAAATGCTCTTTTTTTAATTTGATTGTCTTAAAATGTGCTAAATACCATACTACCATAATAGCTGCTACAAACTGTCCGATAATTGTAGCTGCCGCTGCTCCGGACATTCCCCAGTCAAAAACAATTACAAATAAATAATCCAAAACAACATTGATTGCAGCACCAACCAGATTACATGCCATAGAAAACTTAGGACTTCCATCTGCTCTCACCAGATGAGCGCCACCGGCAGAAACAATTGCTACCGGAAAACCGATTGCAATAATTTTTGTATACTCTACTGCAAAGGGCAGGATATTCTGTGTTGACCCAAAGAACAACAACATTGGTTTCATTGCCACACTGGTAATCAGCGTTAATATCAGACCAATAGCAAACATCATTGTAACACCATTTCCAATAAAATACGGTGCTTTCTTCTCATCACCGGCACCAAGATTTAAATTAAATCCTGATGCACCTCCAATACCAAAGGTCAACGCTGTAGCAATACAAAGAGTTGTTAGTGGAAAAGCTACATTGGTAGCCGCATTTCCTAGTTCCCCTACTGTCTGTCCTATGAAAATTTGATCTACAATATTATACAGAGACATAACTACCATAGAAATAATACTAGGCACTGCAAATTTCCGAAGTAATTTTCCGATTGGTTCTGTTCCTAAAGGATTACCCTGTTTCTTATCTTCAAATGTTTTTGCCATCACTTCATCCTCACTGGACCATTCACTTTTGATCCCTCTCTATCTTTCTATTAAATATCATTATCGCCAACACATATAATACAACTGCATATGCTAAAAATTCAAGCATAAAATTCAAAAACTGTTATAATTTCCCGAAAAAACACATCCCCAATACCAATATCACTAGACAATATCAGATTGTTAATTTTTTAACTACTTTTACTTGTGCCTTTTTGCACTGCTATGTTATAATTTACAAGTATACTATTTTAATTTACATTGAAATGAACAAAGACAAATATTATGTAACAGCACTTTGTACTGCTGTCACAGAAATGGAGAAAAAATGAGAGGAATATATTCAAATAAAACAGCGATTCGTCATAAAGTATTTATGGAAATTGCCCGCATGGCATATGAAGACCGTCCTTTATCTTATATTGAAGATCTTCCCTATGAAATCATTCCCGGTGAAATTGGAAAGAACTACGACAATATTTTTCTTGAAAGAGCGATTATCGGAGAACGTCTACGTGCAACGATTGGTCTTCCTATTAGAAATATGTCAGAGCATGCTCCGTTATCTGCCGGAATTGACGCGACTGCTATTGATGAAAAATACTATGACCCGCCATTGATTAACATTATCAAGTTTGCATGTCACTCTTGTCCTGAGAAACGTGTACTAATCACTAACGGATGTCAAGGCTGTATTGAGCATCCTTGTATTGAAGTTTGTCCGAAAAATGCCATTCACATGGAGAACGGCCGCTCGGTCATTGATCAGGAAAAATGTATTAAATGCGGAAAATGTATCAGTGCATGTCCTTATAATGCAATTATTAAGCAGGAACGCCCTTGTGCCGCTGCCTGTGGTATGAATGCAATCAAATCCGACGAATATGGACGCGCTGATATTGATTATGACCAATGTGTTTCCTGTGGCATGTGCCTTGTCAGCTGCCCTTTTAGTGCCATTGTTGATAAAAGCCAAATATTCCAGACAGTTTTAGCACTCAAAAGCGATACGCCTATTTATGCTGCGATTGCTCCTTCTTTTGTGAAGCAGTTTGGTGACAATGTCACACCAGAGCAGGTTCGTGCGGCATTAAAAGCTGTAGGATTCGAAGATATGGTAGAAGTTGCCATTGGTGCCGACTTATGTGCAGTACAGGAAGCTGTAGACTTTTTAAAAGAAGTTCCTGCGAAACATTCCTGGCTTGGGACCTCCTGCTGTCCTGCCTGGTCTGTTATGGCAAAGAAAACTTATCCGGAATATGCAGAGCACATTTCCATGACTTTAACCCCTATGGTTCTTACAGGGCGTATGACGAAGAAACAGCACCCTGACTGTAAAGTCGTATTTATTGGACCATGTGCCGCAAAAAAATTAGAGGCAAGCCGTACTTCTGTAAGAAGCGATATCGACTTTGTCTTAACCTTTGAAGAAATGGCCGGTATCTTTGATGCAAAAGGTATTGAATTTGATAAATTAGAAGTGGAAGAACCAATAAAAACTTCCAGTTCTTTAGGAAAAGGATTTGCTTCCGGAGGTGGTGTTGCTGCTGCAGTAGTCAACGCTATCAATTGTGTTGAACCTGATATGGAAGTGAAAACCGTAAAGGCCGAAGGTTTAAAAGAATGCAAAAAAATGCTTGCCTTGGCAAAAGCCGGAAAGTATGACGGATACCTTTTAGAAGGCATGGCATGTCCCGGTGGATGTATGGGTGGTGCAGGAGTACTGGCTGATGTAAAAAAAGCCACTGCTGCCCTTGAACAACAGAAAAAAGAATCAGAATTTGAAAAGCCTTCACATTCAGATTTCTTAAAATATTTACACTTAATAACGAAGGAGGAATTATACAAAAATGAAGATGAGAACTAGAACAATTACCGTAACTGCAATCATGGTTGCGCTTTGCGTAGTAGTACAGTTATTTAAAAACCCGGGGACTATTCCAATTACAGGGGGATTAATTAATCTTATAATTATTATTGATACTCTTTACTGTGGACTGTTAAGTGGAATTATTATTTCTGCGGTAGCACCGATTACATCATTTATCATCACACAATCACCTATTATTGCTGCCGTTCCTATGATTTTGCCATTTATTATGGTTGGAAATATTGTAATGGTCCTGTTTGTCTGGGCTGTAAGATGTAAAAAACTGGAACTGAATCTTTTACCATTAAGTCTGGTAGCCGGGTCTTTCGCCAAATGGGGCGTGATGACTCTTACTATTGTCAAATGGATACTTCCTACTTTTGGTTTAAATCTTGCGCCAAAGATGTACAAAATGGCTGCTGCCACTTACTCAATAACACAGTTATATGCGGCTTTGGCAGGAACTGCACTGGCATGTATTATCTGGCCTATTGTAAGACTTGGTATTAAGCGGAACAGATAAAACATAATTGTTCCCGGTGGGTCCGAAATCAGTATACAGGCAGGGCAGAAACAGATTTGTAAACTTCATAACTTAAATATTTGATTATAGAAAAAGAACACGATTAATTTTAAAGTACCGACTTCATCTTCACCGAAGTTCTGAAGAACTTCGCTTCAGGTAAGTCTTGAAATCTGATTTTGTAAATCAGATTTCAACTTTAATTAATCGTGTTCTTTTTCTATTCAAATAAATTAAGTTATTCAATGTTTACAAATCTGTTTCTGCCCTGCCTGTATGCTGATTTCAGACCTCGGGGATTCAAACGAGCCTTGATAATATACTGCTACTACATTCCTATTACATTTATTAAAAGTATCCATGCCAGTCCATAATAAGTTACGGCAGCTACTAAATCGTTAATTGTTGAAATCAGCGGACCGGATGCTACTGCCGGATCAAATCCAATTTTATCGAGTATAATCGGAATAATTGTTCCTACAAAACTGGAAATCAACATTGCAAGTGCCAATGCTCCACCAATGCATCCTGAAATTGCAAATGCGCTTCCTATCTGCTGTCCTCTGGCAAGCCATATAAACAAGCCCGTAAATACAACAGAGATTCCACCGACAATCAGTCCGTTACACAAACCTACACGTATTTCTTTAAAAATAAATCCAATTTTCTGCTTAAATTCCAGTTCTTCATCCATTAAAACCCGAATCGTTACAGCCAATGACTGGGTACCGACATTTCCGGACATTCCCAAAATAACCGATTGAAAAGTTACGATAATCGGCAAGCCCACAATCACTGTTTCAAACATATTAATAACAGATGAAACTACCATTCCTAACATTAAAAGTACTAAAAGCCATGGTACCCTTTTTTTCAGACTCTGTCCCAATGGTTCTTCTAATTCTTCTTCTGCAGCAAGACCAGCCAGCTTCGCATAGTCTTCACCCATTTCCTCGTCTATCACTTCTACCAAATCCTGAGAAGTAATAACACCAAGAATATGCATATCCTTATCCAACACCGGAATAGAATCCTCAGAATAATCCTTCAATTCCTCAATACAGTCATCTACTGTCTCATGGTCATGAACATAAGGATATGATGTAGTAACTAAAGACTCTAACTCCACATACTCTCTTGCTACAATCAAATCTGTTAAATCAATAGCACCATAAAATGTGCCATCTTCCTTTTTTACATATAGGGTTGTAATATTATCATTATCGGCAGCCTGCTCCACTAACCTTTTCATTGCCTGTTTAATCGTCAATCCAAGGGTCAGACTCACATAATTGGTAGTCATTTTGCTACCAATCTCATCTTCATCATAAGACTGAATCAGATCAATGTCTTTTTTTGCTTCTTCATCAATCAATTCAATCAGCTCATTACTGGTATCATCCTCTAATTCTTCCAGAATATCAACCGCATCATCAGCCTCCATGTTTCCAAGGATTCTGGCTGCCACTTCCGGTTCTAACTCTTCGATATATTCTGCCGGATCATCAATATAGGAGAAAATATCAGAAACCTTGTCCACACCCAAAAGTGCATATAATCTGCTTCTTTCTTCACTCTCCAGATCTTCCAATGCTGCTGCAATATCATTCTCGTGATAATCATCTAATCTGTCTAACTTATTTAATGATGGTTCATCACTACGAATAATCTGTAAGAGCTCTTCTGCATAATTTGCTCTTTCAGGAATTTCGTACTCTGCATCTTCTTTTTTTTCTTCTAATACTTCAGAAATGTTTTCGTCTAACTCTTTTTCGTTAAAAGATTTTTTCATATCTTTTTCAAATTTCTCTTCCACTTTCATATACCTCCTTTTTTACAAAATAAGGAACATTTCCTAACAGACGTCAGTCATTACAGGAAAAGTTCTGTATATGCGGGAAGCTTGCCTATCTATTTTTCGGAACAAAACGGATGATATGCATCAGAATCGTCCAAAATATATTCGTTAGTCAAACTTCGCCCATAACTGTCACAACTATCCATTTTGTTCTCCTTTCTTTCCATGATTTATGTCTCCAAAACAAAGACTTATGGTGCTTACCATAAGTCTTTTAACTCCATATCTACTTTAACATTTGGGACCTTTATGTGTCAACCTACTTTCACTATTTCCTATTTCACTATTTCATCACCTTTTCCAGCAAAGACTTATATCCATCTGCTACATCATAAACAACCTCATGATTGCTAATCGCTGCAAAATGTTCCCTTGCACAATTAATTTTCGCCTTCTCCACTTCCCTTAAGTTCAGAGATTTCATTGACCCTTTTGTTTCCGCCACAAAATAAATATGTTTTACTGAACCTTCTATAAAGGCAATCGCCCAATCTGGATTGTAACGACCTACTGGAGTATTTATATAAAATCCATTTGGTAACTTTACATACACTGCAACATCACTATCAATATCTAATTTTTCTGCAAATTTCTTCTCATTTTCTGAATCATACAAAATATAATCATATAAATGTTTATTAGCTTTCATAACATTTTCATCCAATTTGCCTTTCAGTGTTGGCTCTGTGAAAATATTTGTATCGTACTTTTCATCCAAAATGTCGTATGTAATATGTTCAATAATGACTGTTGCTTTTTCATCGTTTATCAAATCATTTGCACGTAAAATAAATTCTTCCGGATTGTCTTTAAACTGATCGAACACTGGCTTTTCAATTCCTTGTAAAATTGAAATAATTGCTTTTCTAGTCAAATTTGTTCCTTCCACAATCTTTCCAATCAAGTCATACTTTACGTTACTATTTACTTCACTTGTTTTTAAACCATAATTTGATGCTTCCTCTTTTACAAAAGCAGTCCCATTTTCCAAATCTTCTTTTGATTTTATTTCTTCTAATTCTCCGGTTTCCACCTGAAAATAAATCTTTGGAACTCTTAGAT
>CANPET010000080.1 GCA_947573465.1 uncultured Eubacterium sp. | reverse complement strand
TTACAACACCACCTACATGATTTAATTTTTCAAAATTCTTTAACACCATTGAAGCGAAATCAATAACATAAATATTTACTTCCTCTGGTGTATATTTTGTTGCTACACTTCTAATGATGTTTTGTAAAATATTTGTCTTTCCTGACTGTGCTGAACCAATCAGCATTACATTAGAGTTTGCCAACGGAATAGAATATGTTCCCTGATATTGATTATCTGGGTCATCATAAATACCTATTTCTGTCGTAATATCGTTATCTGCTTCTATTAACTGTGCTTTATTTGGAAAATTAATTAAGTCAGTTAATGATGGTAGACAGATATCAGATAATTTCTCTAATCCAATACTTCTACTATATTCATAGATATACTGAACCAAAGCATCTAATTGTGTTAAATTTCCATCTTCTGATTTTTTATTTTTCTGTACAAACACTGGAGCTCTTTTTCCTGAATCAGCATAACTGTAAATTGTAAACTCCTTAACCTGACTTTCATCCGCTTTTTCAGGCGCACCACTATATGCAGATTGAAATAATTCGAATATTTCATTGTTACCAACTTGAAAATAAGCACGCCCAGGTTCTTTAATTTCCGATGCAAGAGGTGACTTTATGACTTCATTACTATCCTCCTGTGTTTGTACCTTTAAACACAATTTAAATCTAGAGTTGCTCCAAATCTGATCATCTACCTGGCCTGCCGGCTTTTGTGTAGCAAGAATTAAGTGTACACCAAGGCTTCGACCTATTCTGGCTGCCGAAATAAGCTCCTTCATAAAATCAGGTTGCTCTGCCTTAAGTTCTGCAAACTCGTCAACAATAACAATTAGATGTGGTAATGGTATTTTTACTTCTCCTGCCTTATATTTTTTTATATATTTATCTATATGGTTCACATCCGCATCAGCAAATAAGTGCTGTCTCTTTTGCAATTCTGCTTTAATTGATTTCAGCGAACGATTTATTTCTTTACCATCAATATTTGTTATCGCTCCAAGTAAATGTGGAAGTTTGTTAAACTGATTCACCATTCCACCACCTTTAAAGTCAATGATAACAAAAGCCACTTCATATGGATGATATAATGTTGCCATGGAAAGTATGTATGTCTGTAATATTTCCGATTTACCAGATCCTGTTGTTCCTGCTACTAATCCATGTGGTCCGTGTGCTTTATCATGTAAATCTAAAGATACAATTCCTGTTTTAGAAACTCCTATTGGAGCTGACATACTTTTAAATACTTGTGTCGTACTCCAATTTGTCATCAGATCAATATCATCTACTACGATAATATTAAGTAATTGATAAAGAGAAATATTTTTTGTCAGCGTTCCCTCTAATGAAATTTCCTCTGTATATACAGGAGCCAAAATATTTACTATGTTAATAATCTCATTATTACTTACCGTTGGATATTCTACTTGATATGTTTCCTTCTTATCGCTAACATTAATATAATTTGCTGTGTTTGTATCCTTGATATCGATAATATATCCACAACCCGTAGGTATATCTGCTTTCTTATTTCCAAAGAATATGAAAGTTACATCCAAATCCTTTGCCTTATCGACAAATTTGGATATTGGATGATTTTTAAACCCATATTCGTCATAAAAGAATACAATTAACTTTGTATTTTTCTTTTCTTCTCTTTTATTTTGCTCTCTTAGCGAAAGTTCCTTATATAAATATTCAAATATAAGATTTTTACTCTCATCATCACACACAATATTTCTAATACCAATCTCACTATTGTATACATGTGGTAACAATCTGCACCAATAAATTTTATCTTTGTGTTCTTTTTCTGCTACGAAAAATAACTTTACATCTGTGCTATATTGTCTTGCACATATATCTATTACAAAATTCTTGAAAATACTAAATCTATATTTCTCCACACCAACAATACCTACTGCATTTACACTTTTTAAATCACATACAATAGGTGCTTCATGAATATTCTTATATTTCTCACTCAATTGTTCAGGAATTTGCTGTAAGTTATCTTCAATCTCCAGTTTTTCCTGTTTCTTATAGTTAATTTCTCTCTTTGCTTTTATATCCCCCTTACCAATTCTAACTGTCAAGAAATCTTCATCCTCTGGTACCCTATCAAACAAATCTGGAGAAAAAGTATTAAAGTATATTTTTTCCGTATACTGATCTATATATATTTCTTCTAAAGTTTCTTTTTCTTCCTGTCTTATTTTTTCTATACTTTTACTCTTTTCTTCAATATATTTATTATATTTCTCAATTCTTTCTTCTGATTTTTGCTTAAACTCTTTTTTATTTTGAACTACACCTATTACAGTAGTTACTATCGCCATTCCACCCGAAATAGCACTAAAAATAATCATCATGCCTCCCATAAAGGCCATAACCCCCGATGCTGCCAACATTCCAAGAGATGGAAGCAATCTAACAAATAAATTGTCTTTTGGTTTCTCAGGCTTTGCAGGAGGATCCATTAATTCAATTTTTTCCTCGTTTAGTACCGATTTAATTCTTGTGCTTCTATTAAATTTAGGATAATTTTCGTTCTCTTTCTTATCCTTGTACTCCAGATTATTTACCACAATATTCTTACTATTTTCTGTGAATAATGTATTATCCTTGTAATAAAAGCTAAAATCTGCAATCGATATAAAATCTCCATTTTCTATCGTCTCACTTGCATTCACTTTTTTTCCATTATGGTATACACCATATGTAGTGCAAACAACTTTTAACTCTAATTTATCTCCATTTTTATCTAAAAAAATCTGATCATTTTTAATATATGGACTATTCAATGCAATTGAATTTTCTTTTCCATTTCCAATACTAATACGCTGTACATTTGAAATATCTATTTTTCTATTATATTTCCTCTCTTTATTATCAAAATCAAAAACAAATTCAATTTCAAAAACTGAATTACCGGACTCTTGGTATCTAATGGTAAATTTATCCCCATGCTTTAACTCTTTATTAAGAAGTTTTCTAACATCACCAGCATCAATATATATGTTTTTTGAGCACGCAATACTCCATACATCATTATTTTTTGAAAAAGTTAACATGAATTTTTCAAAAAAATTCTCTTTATACAGTCGCACATCACATTCCATATCCATGCCAATTTTTATTATTGTTTTATCAATCGGCAACTGTATTTCCTTATATAGGTTTTTATTTGATATTTTAATTATGTATCCGTACTCCATACCAATTCCTCTTATTCTGTATAATTAATGACTGTTCCGTTTCTCATTCCAAATTCTGAAAGCAGCTTATTCCCTTTCAACAACGCTATTGGATTTTCTGTTTTCAGATAGCAGTTCTGTATATTCGATGTATCAATCCCCAGACTATAAGCCTCGTTCAACGCCAACACGAGTTCATTAGCTGAAATATCCAGTGGAATCTCCAAATCTGTTTCAAAATTCTTTTTATGTATTTTAAAAATTACAATTGCTTTATTATCCATCTGTCTCTCCTATACCACTATAAAGGCCACCTTTTGCATATCCGGCTTTTTACATAAATCTGATAATTTAAGGGAATCTATATCGTCTATACGCCTTACATATTCATTTGTAATAAATCTTGGTTTTTCCTCTGAATCAATCAGTGCGTTATTCTTTGTTTCATCAAAATTATTGCAGATAAAATAATACTTTTCGCTATCATTGCAACTCATATTTTTCATCAGTGTATTCATTGCATATACCGACTGTTTTGATTGTTCTAACACCATCAATACTTTATTTGCCTTAGTGATGAGATTTGCCTTGTCCTCATCAAAAACTGTATCCGTATCAACCACAATGACATCATATTCTTTTGTAAGTTTCGCAGATTGAATAATCTCATCATATATTGAGAACGAAATGTTAAGCGATGACAATGCACCACCTAATGGTGGAAGATAGTCAAACTTCTCATTTCTAATTACGTGCCTAATTCGCTGAAAAATATCTGGTCCTCCTGTGGTTAGTTCACTATATACACTACTCGACATATCAGCTCTATTGTTTATCAGGCTTCCAAAAGTATTGATTCTCTCTGCATTGACATAAAGTACCTTCTTAAAACTCTGCGCCAGACAGGCACTAATTCCCATAGCCAATGTCGTCTTTCCAGTTCCTCCTGATGCCGAATAAACCAAAACTACCATGGTTTCCTTATTTTGGTCTGTTTGTGCCTTAATTGTTCCCGAACTTGCTGCAATAATCTGGTTATAAATTTCCTTGATACTTGTGTACTTGTAAATACACGTGATAGCCAAATCTTCTGTTCCACCACTATCCGGCTGTTCGGTCAAAACAAAAATATTATCTATATTCTGCTTCTGAATATCGCTTGTATATAGTTCCTGACTAACCACTAAAATATCCACATTCTGTGGTTGGGAAAAATATTCATCATAAAAGTATTCGTCGGTAATTAACTCTAATTCAATTGTGTCTTCTAACTCCTCCAAAAATTTCAATTCAAGAGGAGACAGATATCTCTCATCTGTATCTGCTAAAATAACTACTGGTTTCCCCACTATACTTCCTCCTAAAATGCTATTGCAAAGTCACTGTTTGCCAACCGTATCGAATCTCCATTTTTTACAAGGTGCGGTTGCATTGGCGCAATCCTTTTATTATTCACATATGTTCCATTTGCGCTATTCAAATCTACAATATAATAATTGTTGTTTTCATATATAAATTTACAATGCATTCTTCCAATTGCTTTGTTATATGTTACTGCACCATCAGTGGTTGCTTGGTTTCGTCCAATAACAAACTCCGGCTTATTTACTTTAAACATTAAATCTGCGGAACCATTTGCAGAAGTAAATGTCAGAACTGGCTGCGATCCAACATCATTTTTTAAATCCGATGACATATCCCTATTATTTCCGTCAGACGAAGATATCGATTTTCTATATATCCCACCTGTCTGCTCATATATTTTTTTATAGAGTTCCTCAAGAGATAGTGCTCCATTTGACAAATATGACGATACAGTATTTATCTTCGGTGTCGCCAACATAGGGACTGATGTTATTAACTTAATTAACTGTGTTCTTAATTCATTTTCAAAAGTAACCATATCTATAGGTGGCACATTTATCGGCAGATAAATCAAACAAACAGACATTGTATTTTGATCCACAAAAATTTTATCCAATGACAAATCCAGATTCTGACATAATAAAAATCCATTATTTTTGATTTCAATTACAGAATGCAACAGACCTGTTATAATGCCAACAAATGTATCTCCATCTATGCTGTGGATTATGTGGCTTAATGATTTGTAGCCTGAGGTAAAATACAACAGCTTAATTTTCCCATTGTATTTCACCTTTGCACACTTTATAAAACGATTCTTTTCCTGGTTTTTTAATACCTTATATCCTGTTTGCATAAAGGTATTTTCATTTTCCAGTACATAAGCCACATTTTGTGAGCCTTTAATCTCTTTTAGATATCCCGATTTCATTAGCCCATTCATTACTGTTTTCTCCTATAGACTATTTTGTTTTTTGTACTTTCTCTTCCTCGTCTTTTCTTCTCTTGAATAAAATCAGGAAGAAAACTCCGCCTATTACAACGATTAATCCTACAATCGTTCCCCAGAAAGCTAACTTATTCGCATACCAACGAACGAAGAAATTTGTAGAAATTGTCACATCATCATTAAATTCATAACTTGGTTCAAAATTTTCTGCATTTGTATCTGTAACATTACCTGCTAAATCTTCTACTAAAAATCTTACATTTTGGTTTGCACCTTCTGTTAATTTAATTGTTCCTTTACAATTTGCTCCCTCAGCAAATTTATCGATAGACTTAACCTCATTTTCATCTACATACACTTTGATAGACTTTAATCCAATAGAATCAAAGATTTCAAAATCTACATCCTGACTTTCTGCATTTACAATAGCTTTTTCCAGACCTACAATACTTGTAATTTCCGGAGCTGTGGTATCCACCCTGAATGTTATCTGGCTGTCCTTATAGTTTGTAGATTCTGGCTTATTACCTACTTCATCTTTGGAAGAAATAACCAGTTTATAGATTCCATCCTTTTCAAAATTTGAAGCGTCAATCGTATATTTATACTGATACCATCCACTCTCGCCTTTTTTAACCTTTTTATTTGCTACAGGATTAACGCTATACTTCACGTCTTTTACCAACGCTCCGTCTTTCGTTAACTGAACATTTAAAGAACCTTCAACAAGTTTATCTGCATTATATTCCGTAATAACAAGCGGACTGTCTACCTTCTGAATATATCCATCATTAATATCGGCTAAATAAGTGTCTAATTCATACACGGAGCCAAATCTATTCACAGTAAACATCAACTTGTCGCTAGATTCATTTCCTGCCTTATCTGTCATCTTTACTGACAATGTATAAATACCGTCAACTTCTGCTTTTTTCTTAAACGTATCGCTAATAGATGTTCCGCCATGTCCATTGGTTCCAATGGCTTTCATAAATTCTTTTGTAACATCTACATTTTTCTCTCCCATTCGGGTACGTGTAAGTTTGATCTCATGTCTGTCGTAATTTACATCATTTAATGTAATCTTCGGAACAACCTTACCTTTATAAGAACTTCCATTCTTTACTCCACTAACAGATGGCTTGTCTATTTTTGTATCAATCGTAAAGTCTTTGGCCGCAATAGAATTTCCAAAGCTTATACCATTAGACTTGTTTCCTGCCTTGTCACTCATTGTTACGTCAAATGTGTAGTCTCCATCTGCGTTAAAAGAAATCTTTGCTGTATGTATATCACCATTACTTGACCAACTTGCACTCGGTATAGATGTGCCTTTTCCGTTTAGTGAAGCTGTCTGCTTAAATTTCACTCTGCCTGCATCAAAGTTATGTTCTTTTACCATTACTGTAGCTGTTCGATATGCGTTGAAATATTTGCCATTCTTTGCACTGTTATTGTCAAAACTTACTGCAATCGTCGGGATTGTTCTATCAATAGTAAATGTCTTTGGTGCTACAGATTTTCCATAGTTTACCTTTTTGCAAACATTCTTTGCATTATCTTTATATGAAATATCAAAAGTGTAGTCCCCATCTT
>CANPET010000079.1 GCA_947573465.1 uncultured Eubacterium sp. | reverse complement strand
CTCTGTATAATTACTTCGCATATAATAAAGTACCTGATCTGCATAATTATCTAATCGTTTAACTTGCTTAATATATTTCTCGTCAAGTTCTGTTTTATGGTTATGACACATCAATACCAGACTGGCAATAGGAATTTTCACCTCATGTATCCACATTTCTATATATTCTTTAAAGTCATCTATATTTTCCCGATAGTCATTAATTCTCTCAACCATGGATTTATTTATTTCATATAGGTTCTCATATATAATTTCCCCTTCGTAAAAGGCTGGCTTGTCCATAGTTTCTAAAACTAAGTATTTTTGATCTAGAGCATTCGTACTGTAAACAAATGTATCATAAAATCTTTTCTTTCTAAATATGTCTATTGCAAGCAGGCATATTCCAACGAAAAAATATACAATGCCTGTTGCAATCATTAATTCTTTCGGAATTTTAAAAGCCATGAACATTCCTAAAATAATAAAAAAGCCTACAAAAAATATAATTATTGACAGCTTTTTATCTTTTAAATATTTACTTATTTTCATAATAAAATATATCCTTGTCCTTTTCTTGTCTCTATCGCACTTGCATAACCAAACATAGATAATTTATTTCTAAGTCTGCTGATATTTACCGTAAGTGCATTATCATTGATATACTCTTCGTTATTCCACAAATCCGTCATTAAGTCATCTCGTGTAACAATCTTACCCTGGTGACTTAAAAGATAAGAAAATATAATCATTTCATTTTTGGTCAGACGTACCTCTTCTTTTCCATCACTGATGCTGCCTTTGCTCAAACAAACATCTAAATCCTTATATTTTAGCTTATCTGATTTTGGTTCCATTCTTTTAAAAATATTTTGTATCCGAAGAAGCAATACTGTAGGACTATATGGTTTTGTAATAAAGTCATCTGCTCCATAGGAAATTGATAGCACTTCATCCACCTCTTCTGTTTTACTTGTCACCATAATAACTGGTACATCGGATTCTTTTCTGATTTCCCTTAAAAGTAATTCTCCATTTAATACTGGAATATTAATATCCATCAAAATCAAATCAGCCCTGCTTTTTAAAACTTCTTCTTTTGAGTTAGAAAAGTCCTTTAAAATCTCTGCCTCATATCCGGAATGGATTAATAAATTGTACAATTCTTCACTGATAGATTCATCATCTTCTATAATCAATATTTTTTTCATGGCTTGTGTTTACTTCCTCTCTATATCAATAATAGTATAACACGAAAAACATATTATCCACGTTACAGTTTTGTAATATTACAACATTCCCGTTTTCTTCATTAACGCTTCCTGTAAAACTTGTGAGAAATTAATATTCATGGAACAAGCTTTTTCATTTAACCATGCAGGAATTGATAATGTCTTTTTAACTGCTTTGTTATTATATCGTTTTCTATATTCCATGGTATCACAAGCCACATAATTTACAAATTCTTTCCCATGTAATTTGATACTTTCCCTTTTCGATGCCAAAGGAATTTCTTTCTCTTCCTTCTCATATCCATATAATACTAATGCTAATACATCTTCTGCCATTTGCATTCCATCAATCAAATCATCTCCACATGTAAAACAACCTTCCAAATCTGGAAAAATAATGGAATATCCCCCATCCACTTCTGGTGTAAAAATTGCTGGATAAACATATTTTGTATTCATTTCAATTAACTCCTTTTATACCTGCTTCTTTTAATATATTATTTAATGTTCCTACTTTTATTTCTGACTTATGTCTCGGTACTGGAAATTGTTTATTCGAAATCGTGCTAAACCAAATATCATGGTTTGAGCCATGTCTTACAATATAGCATTTATTTCTCTTAAGTATTTTTATTAAATCTTTTTGCTTCATTGTTCTCCTCTCTTATTCTAACACGTATGAATACGTATGTAAATATATAAAATAAAAAGCACAGAAATATAATTATTTTCTGCACCTTATTTATCAAATTGTATATGTATTTCTTCCTTTTGTCAATATACCTATGTTGAAATTTCACTTTCATAATATTGTTCAAGAAACTCTATTCTTTTCTTAATTTTTCTTCTACTCACTCTATCTATCTTATCGGCATTTAGCACCCATATATTCTCACCGTTATTTCTATGTACAATTGCCACAACCACTCCCTCGAAAGCATCTACATTGTTTTTTGCATCCAAAAGAAGATATGCTTTTTGCCTGTTTCCCCACTGATCATATTGATCCTGTATATACCCCATACACTGCTCATATATGTGCCCCGGATGCTCATACATTTCTTCCTCTTTGTAATGTTCTATAATAATTTTGTATTTATTTCCTAATACATTCTCCTGTCCATATTTTTTTAATTTTGATATTTTTATGTATGTGGAAATAACTGCCCAATACAATACTCCTAATGTAACCAATGTAATTAATGTTGTTATAACAGCTCCTACGATACCTACTCCGTCTTTCATACATATCATAGCAAACGAATAACCTGACCATATAATACCGACGGTAATTAGTATCCAGCTAAATACTTTTACCACTTTAGGTAATCTGCTTTTAAATAGAAACCAATATGCAAAGCCCAATGCCCCTTCCATAATCACTTCAAATACAACAGTCACTATAAATTCAAGTAAAATCTCAATCAAAACTTCCATATATTATCTTCTCCTAAAAACATTGATTCACTCTCATCCTCGTTTCACTTCCTGTACAAACCTATCTACTTTCTCTCCATTTTTGCCTTTACCATTGTCGTTTTCCACTCCTGATGAAACATCAACCCCATCTGGCTGTACATACTTAATAGCTTCTGCTACATTATCAGCATTTAATCCACCTGCCAGCAAAATTAATTTATCATCTCGTGGAATATCTTTTACCAAACTCCAATCAAAAGGTTTTCCACTTCCATAGCCTGCTGCATCAAACACATATCCGGCAATCCCATTCTGCTTATGATACTCGTCAAACTGTTCTAAATCGCTGACATTAAATGCTTTTAATACTGGAATATTAATTTCCTCAAACAAACCCTCTGGAATATCACTATGTATCTGCACATAATCAAAGCCTGCTTCCTGTATTTCCATTACTTGCTCTATCGTAGGGGCAACCACCACAGCCACTGTCTTAATATTATAATCAAGTGCTTCCATAATGAGCTTCGCCTGCTCTAAATTGATATTTCGTTTACTTTTTGGAAAGAACAATACCATTCCTGCAAAGTCCACATGATTTCTATTTAAATATTCTGCTTCTGTTAGACTTGTAAGTCCACATATTTTTATTTTCATATTAAATCCTCTTCAATAATCTATATTCATCAATCGTACTTTTCACTTGATCCACAATATCTTTTGCCTTTTTATGATTGATTCCAATTTTTTTTGCCACTTCCAAAATCTCCGTAACACCTGGATTAAATCCATTACCATTTACCATTGTGGCATGTTCTCCACCGATTGAACTGCTATATGTCAAATCATATGCCGGGGATAATTTCCATCCTTCTCCTTCATCATATAGAAATGTAAAATTCTTCGAATGGTCATCCCTATTGTGTGCAAAAACATTAAAACACATTAACCGAAACATTTTTTCTACTTCACAATATTTTTTTGTAAGTTCTAATGTCAGCGTCATCAAAGTATTGTAATCTAAATTCGGTAATCTGTGACTTGTTTCTAAAAGACCACTGACAGATATCATATGCTTTTTTTCTATCTTGCCATTTACCAATTCTCTATCAAATCTCTTTGTTCCAAAATAACCACTACATATTTCTGATTGAAACAGTCTGGTTTCAGCCATTTCTATTCCACATTTTTTTGCGCATAATGAATAATGATATTCTATCTCCCCGATATTATCTTTATCATAAGTAGATGGAAACTTTATAATCCAGTCCTCTCCATCTATCTTTGTAAAAATCTTTGGTCTTGCTCCCCCAGATGAACCACCCATCCTGAATAATTCATCTAATTTGTCTGATTTCTCTGACTGCAAAATTTTTGGGCACTCTTTCGCTATTGCATCTAAATCCATCATCTCGTCATTCACATGCAACGTATATTCTGGCTCATATGACAGTACTCCCATTCCTGAATTTCCTACAATTGCCAATCTATCAAGTACACCTACCTCATTAGGAGCAATTTTGTTTTTTGCTAAAACTCTGTCCATTAAAATTCGTCCCCAACCATCTGGTAAACTATCTGCAAATACTCCAAATATTCCGCCAAAAGGTTCGATTTTCGCTTCAAACACCTTTTTTTCTAATGGCAATGAAAAAGGACTTATCGAAAACCCTTCGTTAAGCCACTGTTTATCATATTCAAACGCTGTTAAGTTTCTATCCAACTTGGCTAATGTTCCAACCATTGTGCCATAATATAAAACCTTTAATTTATTTATGTTGTTCACGAATTATCTCCTCTATCGAATCATATGGAACTCTTTCAAATAAATCTTCAATTTGACCGTCAATTCCCAAAGCCTTTGAAATTTTAATTAATGATATAAACGAAATCTCACCTGTTCTTTCAAATCTTTTAATGGAGCCATAACTTACTCCTGACCTTTCACTTAACTCTTCCTGCGTTATCTTTTTTCTCTTCCTGATTTTTTTCACACGACTGGCGATTAATTTTCCTATATCATTAGGTGTTTTGTTCAACATATTCAAATCTATCATAGATAATATTTTATCTATATTTAATGTTTTTGTCAATTTTAGATAATATTTTAGTAATAGTTCAGCCATGCGATATAAGAAAGATATATCAATGAGGCTGCTTGCAGACTACATGATATATCTTTCTTATATCATATGGTGAACAACCATAGCGAAGGAAATCCGAAGGATTTTCAAGCTATGGCTGAACTATTCTATTTTTATAATATTATCAACGAACATATTTCATTTTTACATTACCAACATCACAACGCCAAGTACAGACAATACTATACCTGTTACGCGATTCATCATCTTCGCGCTGGCTTTATTGGCCCATCTCGCTCCGATTCTTGCCCAAATAAATGTAAATAAAATGCACAATACCGTAATTGGTATATCCGGCATACCACTGATTACAAAGTGAGATACCGAACCCGTCAGCGCAGTAAATGTCATGATAAATACACTTGTTCCAACAGCCATCTTAAGTTCATATCCCAACACACTAGTAAGAACGAGAAGCAACATCATTCCTCCACCTGCTCCAACAAACCCACAAATAAATCCAATCAGCACTCCACAAAGTATTGACTGCACTATTTTTCGTTTTTCACTTTTTACTGCCTGCTTTTCTCCTGTATTCATCACTGGTTTAAAAATAAATTTTAATCCCACAAACAATGTCATAACTTTCGAAAATCCACCCATCGTCCCATTTGGTACTAAGGAGGCAATATAACTGCCCACAAGAGTAAAAACTAAAACAGAAACAAGCATGATAACACCATGTTTCAAATCTATTTTTTTATTTTTTCCATAAGTATATGCAGAAACAGCGGATGCCAACACGTCAGATGCCAATGCAATACCAATTGCCTCAAATGCCGGAACTCCCATAAAAGTAATCAGCATCGGCGAAACAACTGCTGCTGCTGATAGTCCCGCTAATCCTGTCCCAAGTCCTGCTCCCATACCTGCAAAAAAACATACAATTATCATTATTAGTATATCCAAGACACACCTCCTCCGTAGCTCGTTTAAATATGAAAGCACTTCTGGATATCTTTGTTATGTCCTAAAACAAGTAACGTATCTCCCTCTTCAAACTGCGTTTCCGGAGTGACTTTCATATTAAACTCTCCATGGTTCTTAATAGACAGAATATTAATATTATGAAGCCTTCTTACATTAACCTGCTCAACTGTTTTTCCGATCCATTTCACTGGAAGTGCCACTTCAAAAATGGAAAATTCTTTCCCCAACTCTATATAGTCCAAAATATGATCTGCCGTATATCGAAATGCCATCCACTTTGCCAGCTGTCTTTCCGGATAAACTACTTCATCCGCTCCATTTCTTAACAAAAACTTAGCATGTACATCTCTTGCTGCTCTGGAAACTACCAGATTCGCTCCCAGCTCCTTTAATAATGATGTAGTTTCAAGAGAATTTTGAAAATCATCACCTATAGCAACAATACAGACATCAAAATTTCCTACACCCAGAGATTTAAGAAATCCTTCATTTGTACAATCTCCAATCTGTGCATTCGTTACATAAGGTAATACAGCATTTACTCTTTCTTCTCTTTTATCAATTGCCATAACCTGATGATTTAATTCATCCAAATTTTTTGCAATATGACGCCCGAATCTTCCAAGACCTATCAACAAAACCGATTTCATTTTTTGCTCCTCCTATTATCACGCTCTTTATACTTAAGTAAAATTTTATCCTACCATAATCTTTTCTTCCGGCAATTTTGCCATATTTCCATTACTGCCTGAAACAGTAGCAAAAATAACTGTCAGTCCTCCTACTCTTCCAAAAAACATTAATATCATTAATATTATTTTTGAAACAGCTCCAAAGCCCGGAGTCAGCCCTAATGACAAACCGACGGTTCCTACCGCCGAAGCCGTCTCAAACATTACATCTGTAATCGGTAATCCTTCTATGGTACTAATTGCAATTGCCGACAATACAAATAAAAATACATACATTAACAATATAGTTGCTGCCCTTGCAATAATATCCGTTGCAATTCTTCTTTTAAAAAAATGTGCGTCTCTCTTTTTGCTAAACACTGCAAACGCAACAGCAAAAAGAACTGCTATAGTTGTAACTTTCATACCACCGGCTGTAGAGCCCGGTGCACCTCCAATTAACATCAACATAATCATTACCAGCTGCCCTGCTCCGGTAAGTTTTGAAAAATCCACAGTATTAAATCCTGCTGTTCTTGGTGTGACAGATGTAAAGAATGATGCCATCACTTTGTCCGCTTGAGACATGTTCTTCCATTCCCCTCTGCCAAATTCACAGAAATAAAAATATGTTGCAGAAATTATTATTAATACAGCTGTTACAAATAAAATCACCTTACTCTGCATACTATATTTTTTTAAATGAATGACTGCTGAGCCTACCTTAGGCCTTGGCATAA
>CANPET010000078.1 GCA_947573465.1 uncultured Eubacterium sp. | reverse complement strand
ACTTCTCCGTGCACCAGTGGAAGATAATATTGTTAAAGAAAATGCAGTATTAGAAAATGGAGATATTATATTTGATAATGTATCGTTTTCTTATGGTGAAAAAGAAGCACTTAAGAATGTTTCTTTCTGTGTTCCAAAAGGAACAGCTACAGCGATAATCGGTCTATGTGGAAGTGGAAAAACAACGTCTATTAGTCTGATAGAGCATTTTTATGAGCCAAAAGCGGGAAATGTTAAAATTGGAGATGTTTCAGTATCTGATGTTTCTATTCCTGTATTAAGGGATAAGTTAGGATATGTCCAGCAGGGAGCTTATGTTTTTAGTGGAACTGCCAGAGAGGTGCTGACTTATGGAATTAAAAGAGATATTACAGATGAAGAAATATGGCAGGCTGCAGAAAAAGCAGGGTTAAATACACTGTTGGAGAAATGGCCGGCAGGATTAGATACTATGGTTTCGCCTGGAGGAGTTTCTATGTCAGGAGGACAGAGACAACGGTTTGTTTTAACAAGAGAATTTTTGAGGAATACAGACATTTTATTATTAGATGAGCCAACGTCTGCACTGGATGCTGCCGCATCAGAAATGGTGCAGGATTCTATATTTAAAATGTTTGAGGGAAAAACAAAAGTTATTGTTACGCATGATCTTACTTTAGTGGAGCGGGTAGATCAGATTATTGTATTGAACAACGGGGAACTGGCAGGTAAAGGAACATACGATGAACTGAGCAGAAACTGTAAAATATTTCAGGAATTAATTGGAGCATCCTGTATAAATAAGGAGGTAGTAGAATGATTAAAGTAATTAAAAATTATACAAAGATATTTAAAAACATGAAACTACCATGGATGCTGCTGCTTTTAGTGGTTGCTTTGTCTATTGTGAAATCACATGTAGAAGTAGAGTCTGTAACATTAACAGCCTCTATCATTGATGGAACAAAAAATAGTATTGATACGGGTTTATTAATTAAATATGTAGAATTTATTTTAATATCTGGATTTATTACAATTGCACTTACTTATATTTCGGGACTGGCATTTCAAAAAATAAATCTGGGAGTAAGATTAAAACTTTGGAACAAGATGATGCGTATTAAAAGCAGGTACTATGATTCGGACAATGTGGATGAACTGGTAACACGTGTAACGACGGATGCTGATTGTGCCAGCAATTATTTTCAGGTTATGATTCAATTATTTACAGCAGTATATGCGGCAATTGTAGCATATCAGAAACTATTTGCATTTCAGGTTAAAATGGCATCGGCGGTTTTGTTAATTATTCCGGTTACAATTGGTATCACAGCATTATATAGTTTCTTTACATATAAAACGGGGGCAAAATCAAGAAACCGTCTGGCAGAGACGATGGGATATCTGGCAGAGCATATTAGAGGACTCCGCATTATTAAGTCTTTTAATATGGAAGAAAAAGAAGGTGAAAAGGCCAGTGGATTATTTCACAGACAATGTAAAGCAGACATTTTTCTAAGTTATGCATCCATGATTCAGCTTGGTGGAATGGAAGTTGTAGGCTGTGCGTGTATTGTTGTTTCTTTCTTAATGGGAAGTTATCTTGTAAAATCAGGAGAGTTATCTGTAGGAATGCTCGTTGGATTTTATACTTTGTCAGGTCTTGCTACCGTTCGTATGGCAGAAATCTGCACTCAATTCGGAAGTTTTTCACAAAATGCCGGAATTGTACAGAAAATCAGCAGAATATTAGAGGTTGAAGAAGAAGAGGAAAAGGGTGAAGAACTGGACATTGCAGATGAGGATATTAATATTGAACATGTCGGGTTTGCATATGATGAAGTACCAGTGTTAAAGGATATTTCGTGTAGGATACCGAAAGGGAAAATTACTGCAATTGTGGGAACTAATGGTGCAGGAAAAAGTACATTATTCAAATTGTTGGAAAGAATGTATGAGCCGGACAGTGGGAAGATAAAATTTGGAGACAAAGATATTTATCAGTTTGGGCTGGAGTCATGGAGAAGAACATTTGGCATTGTATCACAGGAGAAACCATTGTTATCCGGAACTGTCAGAGATAATATACTGTATGGTGTAGAAAGAAATGTTTCGGAAGAAGAATTGATTTATGTGGCTAAAATGGCAAATGTTTATGATTTTGTAATGGAGATTCCAGAGCAGTTTGATGCGCAGGTAGGTCCCGGTGGAAGTAATTTTTCAGGAGGACAGCAGCAATGTATTGCTATTGCCAGAGCAATGATGCGTAATCCGGACTATTTGTTGTTAGATGAAGCAACCAGTAACCTGGATGTGAAAAGTGAACAATTGGTAACGGAAGCATTGAAAAATCTTATGAAAGATAAGACGACAATTATGATTGCTCATAATTATTCGGCAACAGTTTTCGCAGATCAGGTGATTGTGTTGTGTGATGGTAAGGTAGAAGATTGTGGAACACCACAGGAATTGCTGGAGAGAAATGAATATTATAAAACTTTTGCAAAAACAACAGCAATGGCGAATTAAGATAGAAAAGGATGCAAGGAGGTCCATATGAAATCAAAAGTTAATACTTGTTATGATTATAAATTATTGCCAGTGGATGAAAAAAATACAAAGTGGCATGTTCAGGATAGTGAGATTCAGCAGGAATTGGAGCGGTTAGCTGCCGATTATTCAAAGGAAGAGCATATTACAGAAGAAATACAGGATGGAGATTCGGTAATGCTTTTATGCCGGAAAAGTGATGAAGAGTCATGGGTTGGAAGAAATATTTTAGTATTTCCGGGAAAAGAACTTCCTTATGCCTCACAGATAGAAAAAGACGTTGTGGGCCCCACCCACCCAGAAGAACCATCCTCACAAAACGGCAAAAATCCCGCAGAATTTCAGATTACGGATGTGATCAGCAGACAGCGTGTAGAAAACGGTGATGAACTGAATATTAAGCTCGGAATTGAACAGATAGATACTGTAGAAAAGTATTATACATGGTATCGTAAACAGAAAGAAGAAGAGAGAAAGTATAAAGCAGAAATAGCAATTTCACATGACTGGCTGGTAGGAATTGCAGAAAAAAGTGATATTTATATTGATAAGGAAGAAGAGCGAAGCTGGGGAGAATTACGTGCAAAATTAGTTATGGATTCTATGAAGGCGGCTGGATATGATATTACAAAAACGCCTGAAGGTAAGGAACTTACTGAGGAAGAGGCTTTTGAGATGTGTGTAGAAAATCAAATTCAATATTTTATTCCTTTTGTAATCTACTGTTATTTTTGTGAGCAGGATGGATATGTTCTTACAGAAAAAGATTATTTAGAAGAAATGGAAAAACTTGCAAAGCAGCATAATATGGACTTAGAAACAGCATTGGCACAATCTGATATTGTTCTTTATAGGGAGAAGATGTATCAGGAACATACATATAACATTTTATGTAGCAAGGCAAAAGAATTTTTGGAGGTGTAATATGGCAGTAATAGAAGCAAACGATAAGAATTTTGATGAGTTGATACAGGGAGAATATGCCATGGTGGATTTCTATGGTGAGCATTGTGGAGCATGTGTGTTTACAGCACCTTACTTTCGCGCAGCAGCTGAAGAAATGGCATTTATTGATTTTATAAAAGTGAATACTTCCATATATCCTTCATTGGCAAAAAGATTTGATATTAAAGGGCTTCCTACATTTATATATTTTGAAAAGGGAAGGCAGGTTCATCAGTCAGTTGGTGGTTTGGATGAAAAAATGTTAAAAAAGCAAGTAGCAGAAATGTTATATGGAAACAGAGATAAATAGAAATGGAGTGTAGATTATGGCAAATGTGCGTTTTAATGAAAATGAAGAAGTAGTAAAGATGATTCAGGAAGGGCTGAAAGAACGTGGAGGATATTGTCCTTGCAGGACAGAGATGACAGAAGAGAATAAGTGTATGTGCAAAGAATTTAAAGAGCAGATTGCTGATCCGGAGTTTGAAGGATATTGCCACTGCATGCTGTATTACAAAGAATTGTAATTAAAACATAAAATACAGCGGATGGAAACAGGTATGTTTCTTGAATTCTCGATTATGAAATGTTATACTTAAAAATCATATATAGGGGAGGATGCATATATGTATATTGTTCAACATATATTTTTGGCAGCGTGTGTGTTTATTTCATGTGTCTTTTCTCTATATTGGCAGGGAATTCGCAAAAAACAAATATTTATTCTGTCGGCGATATCAGGATTGGTTTGTGGATTGACAATCTGTCTCCAACAGGATATTCAGTACAATATTTTAATATCTATGGTTTTCATTGTTTTATATTTAAGTGTTGTATTGTTCCAACCTGAAGTATCATGGATGGACGTTGTAGCAGCAGATACGTTGGCGTGTGCGGGATTTGGAGCGTTTCAGACAGGGATTATAGTTTTGCTTGAAATTAAGGAAATTTCCAGCACATTCCGTGTTGTACTGGCAGTGTTTTATTTGTTGGTTATATGCGTATTTTTCAAGATGAGTGCATCATATTTTCCGGGAAAACAATGGAAAGAATATTTGTCAGAAGATGCGTCTATATTAGATATAAAAATTGATTCTCAGAGAGCGTTTTGCGGTCTGATGATCTTATATAGTGTTTGTTGTGCTATACCAGCAGTAACAGGCACTTTTTCTGTTGCTGTTTTAGGGTCTGAATTTGGCTGCTTTTGGGCAGGATTGTTTTTACTCAATCTCATTATAATAAATCAGAAAAAAACTGTTACATTAGATAGTGAACGGCAGAGCAGGGAAAATATGCAGATGTATATGAGTGTAATTCGCTCTCAACGGCATGACTATAATTTTCATGTACAGACACTGCAGGGACTGCTTCAGAAAAAAGCTTATACAGAGTGTGAGAAATATGTGAAGGAATTATTATGTGATTCTGTAGAGATGAATAATATACTTCCATTGGAAGATGCAGCAATTAGTGCATTGATTTTATCGTTTAAAAACCGGGCAAAAACAAAAGGGATTTTTATGGAAATATCTGTGGAAAACAGTTTGTCAAATGTGGCTACAAATGTTTATGAGACAAATAAAATCATTGGAAACCTGTTACAGAATGCGTTGGATGAGACTGAACAATTAAAGGACAAGTCTTATGGAATCCGGTTAAACATTTTGAAGCGTGGGGAATACTGCGTTATTAACGTTTCCAATAAAACACAGTCAGATAATCCATTAGAAGCATATCAGCCGGGTAAATCTACAAAAAATGGACATGAGGGAATTGGAATAGCATCTGTCAGAGCCATTCTTGAAAGATGTGGTGGAGTGCTTTATGCAAAAAAGGAAGAGAACATTGTCTTTTTTATAGCTAAAATTCCGATTGTTCTGACAGAAAGAGAGTATCAATAATGGAACAAAAAATTTTATTGGTGGATGATCGTCCGGAGGCAGCAGAAGCATCTATTATTTCTTTAGAGAATTTTGTAAAGAAGGAAAATATTGTATATGTAGATCATGCGGCAAAGGCGATGGAGATATTGGAGCATACAGATTTCGGAGTTGTTTTTTTGGACATTGACATGCCGGAAACGAGTGGATTCGGACTAGCTGCATATTTGGAAGAGAATTTTCAGAATGTGCCATATGTTTTCCTTACAGGATATGCTGACTTTGCTTTGGAAAGTTATGAATATAATCCTGTTGATTTTCTCACAAAGCCAGTAACCAAAGAGCGGCTAAAGAAGACGTTTGAGAAACTGGATAAAAAGTCGGAATCAAGGGACAAAGAACAGATAATGATTAAGTCGGGACAGGATTATATTGCCGTTTGTCCGGAGGAAATCCAGTATATCAGCAAGGAAAAAAGAAAAATATTTATTCATTTGAATGACAAGGAATATCAGGTTCATACTACGTTAGATGAATTGGAAAAGATTTTTGAAGATTATGGTTTGTTTCGTTGTCATCAGTCGTTTTTAATTCCATTAAAGAAAATTGTCCAAGTGAATCCAAGCCGGTTTGGACAGACATATGAGGCGGTATTGAAAAATCAGATTGTTGTGCCAGTAAGCAGAAATAAATATTCATTATTAAAAGAAAAACTAAAGCAAATAGGTGTTTTAGTTTTAAAATAAGAAAGGAATCAGAAACGGAGACTAAAATCCACGAGAGAATAAGGTTATGAAAGAGATGATAAAAGAGAGAATTGAAAAACTTCGTGAGAAGATGAGAGAAGAAGGAGTAACTGCATATCTCATAGTCAGTGATGATTTTCATGGCTCAGAATATGTATGTGATTATTTTAAATGCAGAGAGTATCTTTCCGGGTTCACGGGTTCAGCAGGCACTATGGTGGTGACAGGAACTGAAGCAAAATTATGGACGGATGGAAGGTATTTTCTGCAGGCGAAGGAGCAATTAAAAGGTACAGAAATTGAGTTGATGAAGATGGGGGAAAAAGGGGTACCTACAGTGCAGGAATATTTGGCAGATATTCTGAAGGAAGGGGACAGTCTTGGATATGACGGAAGAACGATTCGGGCAGGTTATGCAAATACTATAAAATCTGCGTTGAAAGATAATAAAATTGTATATAAAGAAAATATCGATCTGGTAGGAGAAATATGGGAAGACAGACCGGAATTTCCGAAGGCATCTGTCTGGGTGTTGAAAAATAAATATGCAGGTAAAACAAGAAAACAGAAATTGAAGTTTTTAAGAAACGAGATGAAGAATATAGGGGCTGATGTAATTCTGCTAACGGCGTTAGATGATATTGCATGGCTTTATAATTTACGTGGTGATGATATTCAATATAATCCGGTGGCACTGTCATATACCATTGTATATCAGGATAAGGCAGTATTTTACCGGGATATTGAGACGATTGATGAAGAGATTGTAAAAGAACTGAAAAAGGATGGAATAGAGATTAGACCATATTTTCAGGTTTACGAGGATATCGAAACATTGGAAAAAGTTACATTACTGATGGATGAAAAAACAGTTAACGTGTCTTTACAGGGAAAAATCCCGCAGAATGTTTCTGTAATTAACCAGATGAGTCCAACAACTTTAGCGAAAGCAAAAAAGAATGACATTGAAATGGAAAATGTAAGACTGGCTCATTTTATAGATGGTATAGCTGTAACAAAATTAATCTGCTGGTTGAAGAAAAAGTATAAAGAGGGGAAAATACATGAGATTACGGAATTGGATGTCTGTAAAAAATTAGAGAGTCTGCGTCGGAGAGGCGAGGGATATCTGCAACAGAGTTTTGCCCCGATAGTAGCAACAGGGGAACATG
>CANPET010000077.1 GCA_947573465.1 uncultured Eubacterium sp. | reverse complement strand
AATGTGGTGATTTTTGCAATTTACACTTGACAAAGGTCACTTCATAACAGGTGAAAGATGGCAAAGGAAATTTGGAAACCGGGAAATATGTTATATCCATTACCGGCAGTATTAGTAACGGTGTCAGATAATAAGGGAAATGAGAATGTATTCACAGTGGCATGGACAGGAACCGTCTGTTCAGACCCTGCAATGGTATACATTTCTGTGAGACCCTCCAGATATTCTTATGACATGATAAGGGAGACAGGACAGTTTGTAATTAATCTCACAACGGACAAGCTGGCAAAAGCCACAGATTACTGTGGTGTGAGATCAGGGAGAGATGAAAATAAGTTTGAGAAGATGAAACTGAAAACAGAAAGAGCGAAATATGTAAAAGCACCACTTTTGAAGGACAGTCCGGTAAATATTGAATGTGAAGTGGTTAACATAACAAAACTGGGGACACATGATATGTTTTTGGCAAAGGTACTGTGTGTACATGCTGATAAGCGGTATATGGATGATAAGGGAAAGTTTCATTTAGAAAAAGCTCATCCATTGGTTTATTCTCATGGTCAGTATTATAACACTGGGAAGAAAATTGGAAAGTTCGGCTTTTCAGTGAAAAAGAAATAAAAAATGTGGTGAATTTATTATCTAAAGGAGCAGACATGAATGAGAAAGAACAGATTATTTTTCATATTGATGTAAATTCAGCATACCTTAGTTGGACAGCGGTAAAGATGATGCAGGAAGGATACGGAAGAGACATACGGCAGATTCCATGTATTGTAGGAGGAGACAGGAAAAGCAGGCATGGTATTGTTCTGGCAAAATCTATTCCGGCAAAGAAATATGGTATCGTAACCGGGGAGCCGGTAGTGAATGCGTTGAGAAAGTGTCCACATCTTGAAATGGTTCCTCCGGAACATCATTATTATGAGAAGATGAGCCATGAATTAATGGAATTATTGAGAAGTTATACTCCGGACATTGAACAGGTAAGCATTGATGAGTGCTATATGGACTATTCAGGGATTCGTAAACTATTTGATACGCCGGAAGCTGCAGCTGCAGCCATCAAGAATAAAGTAAAAGAACAATTAGGATTTACAGTAAATATTGGAATTTCCGATGTAAAAGTACTGGCAAAGATGGCATCCGATTTTGAAAAACCGGATAAGGTACATACATTGTATCGACGGGAAATACAAAAGAAGATGTGGGGATTACCGGTCAGTGAATTGTTTATGGCAGGAAAATCCAGTGTAGATACATTACATAAATTAGGAATTTTTACAATAGGTCAACTGGCGAAAAGTCCGTTAAATGTGCTGGAATCTCATTTGAAGAGTCATGGAAAAATTTTGTGGCAATATGCAAATGGTATTGATGACAGCCTTGTTAATACGGTAAAAGAAGAGTCAAAAGGAGTGGGCAATTCTACGACACTCTCAAGAGATGTCGATGACATAGACGAGATTTTCAAGGTGCTGTTAAGGTTATCAGAAAAAGTGGGGGGAAGGCTAAGAAGCGGAAAGCAAAAAGCGAAGACAATTGCAGTGGAAATAAAATATAATGACTTTACAAAATGCTCCAGACAGACTACAGTGGAGAGGGCAACAGATTCGGGAACAGAAATATACGATATTGTAAGAGTGTTGTTTCAGGAATTATGGAATAAGACGCCAGTCAGATTGTTGGGAGTAAGAACAGCAAATCTGGTCGAGGAAGGTGAGCCGGAACAATTATCCATTATGGATATAGACAGGTGGAAGAACGAGGATTATCAAAGTAGTAAAATTCAAAGACCTTCCAGAGAGAAAATGAAAAAGCTGGATGAGGCATTGGATGCCATTAAGCATAAATATGGTAAAGACGTGGTAGGGAGAGCCAGTCTGATGGAGAGAAAAAAAGAAAATCAGGAATGAAATACGAGGAGACAGGACATGAAAAATAATAAAGAAAATATTGTATTAATTGGTATGCCGGGAGTAGGAAAAAGTACGATAGGAGTGGTGCTGGCAAAAATATTGGGATATCAGTTTGTTGATGCAGATTTAGTGATACAGGAGAAAACAGGAAGGCTCTTAAAAGATATTATTGCAGAAGATGGAATAGAGGAGTTTGTAAAAATAGAGAATGAAGTAAATGCATCCATTGATGTAAGAAAAGCTGTTATTGCTACAGGTGGAAGTGTTGTATATGGGAAGGAAGCGATGGAGCATCTTTCTCAGAAAGGAACAGTTATTTATCTTGAGTTGGAACTGCCGGCATTATCAAGAAGGCTGGGAAGCCTAAAGCAGAGAGGTGTTGTGTTAAAGAAGGGACAGACATTAAAGGATTTATATAATGAAAGAACACCGTTATATAAAAAATATGCGGATATAATAATAAGTGAACACCATTGTACAATTAAGAAGACAGTGGATAAAATTATCAAAGAATTGGAGGGATAGAAAATTAAAAAGTTGTGTCACCTGGGACGTGGCAGATATTTAGCCATTCCCATAGTATGTTTTGTACTAATGATGACAAAGACGATTTTCAGCCAGACAGCGATGGAAGTCTATGCATATAATTATATAGCACAATGTAAGGTGGAAAAAAGCAGCAGAGAAGATAGGATAAAACTTAAAAGTAAACAAGCAGGAGATACCAAAGCGAAAACAGCCAATGATAAAGCTCAGAAGTCTAAGAGTGGAACATTGGCTTTATCTTTTATAAAACCTGTTTCCGGGGGATGGACGAGTTCTTATTTTGGTGATAGTGTTGACAGAGTAAACAGCCATAAGGGACATGACTGGGCAGTACCCATTGGAACAGAGGTAAAAGCATCAGAAAAAGGTACAGTAGAGTTGGCATATTATAGTACAAGTTATGGATATAATGTTCTGGTGAGACATAATAAAGAAATTGAGACAAGATATGCCCATATGTCAAAATTGTATGTAAACCAGGGACAAACGGTAGAGAAGGGACAGGTGCTTGGATTGAGTGGAAGTACCGGAGACAGTACAGGACCACATTTACATTTTGAGATAATAAAGAATGGCGTGAAAGTAAATCCGTTAACTATGTTAAAATAAACTAAAAAACTTAAAGTATTTATAAGAGAAAAAGCACACAATTTCAAAATAGTCATAGACTAGAGTAGAGGTTGTGTGCTTAATAAGGTTTACAAAGAGAAAGATTATGATATAATAATGAAAGGTGCACACAAAATTAGTTGTATAAGTGCGCTCAAATGACAGATTAGCAATAAACGATATATAGATATAAATTTACATATAACCCGAGGTGGATAAATGGAAAAATTTGTTATAAAAGGCGGAACAGCACTAAATGGTGAGGTTGAGATTAGTGGGGCAAAGAATGCAGCTTTGGCTTTGATTGCTGCTGCTATCATGGCGGATGAGGATGTTACAATTGAAAACTTACCAGATGTTAGTGATATTAATCAATTAATAGATGCAATAGAGACAATTGGCGCTACTATTAAAAGAGTAGACAGACATACAGTTATTATCAATGGAAAAACAATTACTTCTCATATTGTTGAGGAAGAGCAGATGAGAAAAATCCGTGCTTCATATTATTTATTAGGAGCTTTGCTTGGAAAGTTCCATAAGGCTGAGGTGGCATTACCGGGAGGCTGTGTAATTGGAGCACGCCCTATAGATCAGCATTTAAAGGGATTTCGAGCATTAGGTGCTGAAGTGATTCAGGACCATGGTATGTTAAATGCATTTTCAGAGCAGTTAGTAGGAAATCACATCTTTTTTGATGTGTCTTCTGTTGGAGCCACCATTAATGTAATGCTGGCGGCAGTAAAGGCAGAGGGAAGAACTGTCATCGAGAATGCAGCAAAGGAACCTCATGTAGTAGATGTGGCAAATATGCTTAACAGTATGGGTGCAGATATTCGAGGTGCCGGTACAGATAAGATTAGAATCACAGGAGTTCCATTATTACATGGAACTGTGTATTCAACGATTCCGGATCAGATAGAGGCAGGCACATTTATGTGTGCAGCAGCAGCTACAGGTGGAGATGTTTTAGTGAAAAATGTTATTCCAAGACATTTAGAATGTATTACATCAAAATTGATTGAAATGGGATGCAGTGTTGAGGAATATGATGATGCTGTAAGAGTAAAAGCAGGAGATGCTATTCGAAGTGCTAATATTAAGACACTTCCTTATCCTGGTTTTCCGACAGATATGCAGCCGCAGATGGCAGCAGTTTTGTCTATGGCAAATGGAGTCAGCACAGTTACAGAGAGTATTTTTGAAAATAGATTTAAATATATGGCAGAGTTAAGCAGAATGGGTGCTATTAATAAGGTCGAAGGCAATACTGCCATTATTACTGGTGTGGGAAGTCTGGAAGGGGCAAAAGTAGCAGCACCGGACCTTCGAGCAGGTGCAGCGTTAGTAATTGCAGGGCTTGCAGCAGAGGGATTTACTACAGTCAGCGATATCGTATATATTAAGAGAGGTTATGAAAAATTTGAAGAGAAACTGACAGGACTTGGGGCAGTAATCTCAAAGGTAGATACAGACAAAGACGAACAGAAATTTAAATTAAAAGTTGGATAAAGAATTATAGCGAATCCACCACAGGTTTTTGTATATTTTAAATAATCGAGGAGTTTTATAAATGAAAAAAAATAGTACAGATATGTTAATAAGAAGTTTTCAAAGGGGCTGTCCATTGGTGGCATGCCCCATTTTTAAAATTAATCATAGTCTGAATGCAGTAAAAAATCATCTTTGAAAAATTCCATATAAACTCCAATCTGTTTTTAAATATCTTTTAAGGCTGATGTTCCACGTTCGATATACTCTGCGGAAATAATTGTTTTACGGGGAACATGCTGACCGCTTAAAATATTCATGACAGAGTTTACAGTATTGGAGCAGACAAATTCTAACTTGTTATCCAGAGTGGATAATTCCGGCTCACAACAAATGCCAATCTTGGAATTGTTATATCCTATAATGGAAAACTGTTCAGGGATAGAGAGACCAAGAGTTCCTGCAAACTTGTTTGCTGAAACAGCAAGTTCATCATCTCCTGCAATGACACAGTCAAACTGATATGTGTTCTCATAATAGGATAATAACATCGCTTTCGTATCAGAAATGCTGCCGTGGTAATAAACCATTTGCTCCTTTTTTAAAGGTATGCTTCTATCAGAAAGAGCTTTTTTAAAACCTGCAGATTTTTGTCTTCCGCTATATGATAAAGAACGACATAAAAACAGAGGATTTTGAAAGCCCTTATTCAGCAAACTTGTTGTAACATTAAAAATAGCTTCACAGTCATTGCATAGAGTACAGTAAATGTTTGGTGAATCAATATACCCATTCACAGATACAATTGGTACTTCATCAGAGGCATCAATTAAGTATTGGTTGTCTTTTTCATCTGGTTCAATAAAAGTAGAGCCAACGAGAACTACCACATCTACTTTTTTGGAAAGAAGTAATTTCAGATAATTTTGCCGGTTAGATAACTCATATCCCGTACAGCAAAGGAGACAGTCATATCCGTTCTTTCTAAATCCGTGTTCTAAGTAAGAGATAGCATTTGCCAAAAAGAGGTCGGAACAGTCGGCACACAATAATCCAATAGTATGCATGGTATTAGTAGTAAGACCTCTTGCAAAAGCATTTGGCATATAACCGGTCTCTTTCATGACTGCTTTTACTTTTTTTCTTGTCTTGTCACTTACATTATCAGAGTCGTTTAAAACTCTGGAGACAGTGGCGATAGAAACCCCTGCTTTTTTTGAAATATCATATATATTCATATTTTGCCTCCTATTGCTTCAATCAGAAGTGCTTGCACTTCTAGTTGAAGCACAAACACAAGGTTGAAAGTTTCTTTCAACCTTTATCTCCATTTTTTGTTGTGTATAGTACAATAAAGTACAAAGAAAACTTTACGATAATATATCACTTATGTAACTGCTTACATTATGAAATTATACTATAATACAAAAGATATTACAAGAAAGCAAGAGAAAAAGTAAAAAGATAATTGACATTATATTAAAATTAATGTAAATTTAATGAAAGCGCTTACAGCAAATGTGGACGGAAGGAGACAAAAATGAAAATAGATATAATCTTTGAGGAGTTTCTTAACAAAGTAAAAGAGCAGGATATTGTGTTAAATTATGTACAGGTAAGACAACATGGAGATATTATTTTAGACTGGGGGAGAATGGCCCAGAAAACAAGACTGAATACTTGGTCTGTCAGTAAAAGTTTTATATCCGTTGCAGTGGGAATAGCGATAGATGAGGGCATTATTTCTTTAGATGAAAAGATTTGTGATAGTTTTCCGGAATATCTGCCGGATAAACCCAGTGATAATCTGTTAGGAATTACTGTGAGACATATGCTTACTATGACAACAGGATTTGATTATCCAATGTTTTTTGGGGACGACCCGGATAGATATATTACAGAAGATTGGATACAATATTTCTTTAACCATGATTTTACGCATAAGCCGGGCGAGAGATTTCTGTATTGTAATTTTAATACATATATGCTGGCGTGTCTTATTGAGAGAAAGTCAGGCAGAGAGATTATGGATTATCTGAAGGAGAAGTTATTTACACCTCTGGATATTTTAAGTCCGGACTGGACCAGATGTCCAAAGGGACATATTCATGCAGCCAATGGACTTTACCTGACAATTGATGAGTTTGGAAATTTTGGACAGATGATATTAGATGGCGGAGTATATAAGGGTAAAAGGATTGTTTCGAAAGAATATTTGGATATGGCTACAAAGAAACAGGTGCCGGAAGATTGGGAGACGAATTATGGATTTCAGTTCTGGATAAACCCTGACAGGAAAACAGCCAGAGCCGATGGGAAATACGGACAATATATTATTATGCTTCCAGAGCAGGATATGGTTGTTGCAGTGCAGTCCTTAAGTGATGGGGAAGTATTCAGAAACGTGTGGTATGGATTTATTGAAAAGATTTGTCAGGAAGAGGAAACTGACAGAAAGTATATTTAATGAGAAGGAGAGAGTGAATGTTATATCCGGTTGAGAACAAAGTAAGAGAGGTTAAAAATCTTAGTGGCATCTGGAACTTTAAAATGGATTATGAAAATGTAGGAATTCAGGAAGAATGGCAGAAGGTGGCACTGACAGATACGATTCCTATGGCAGTTCCTTCCAGTTACAATGATTTATTTACAGAAGAACGTGAAAAAGAACACGTAGGATATGTCTGGTATGAGAAGAGTTTTATTATACCCAATAGTTGGAATGGACAGAGAATTGTTC
>CANPET010000076.1 GCA_947573465.1 uncultured Eubacterium sp. | reverse complement strand
GAGAGAGTTGTCCCATTCAGAATTTTGGAATATAGCAGGTAGAGCAGGCAGAGCATATAAAGATAAAGAGGGTTATGTGATACTGTCATATGCAGGTTCTCAAAAGAAAACAAGGGCTAATGTGAGAAGATACATAGAGTCTGATATAAAAGATGTGATTTCGTCATTAAATACGTTTTTTACTAACAATAGGGAAATCAGCTTGGATTATAATGTGTTAAAGGAGCATGAGAATAAACCGTTATTAAATCTATTACAGTATATAAATCATATATTAAATATCAGTTATGATTATAATATAAAACCAATGGAAATGGCGAAAATCAGAAGTATTTTAAACGACTCATTTTTGTATCATAGTTTAAGCAAACAAGAAGGTTATATATCAGCACAGAGAAAGTTAAATAATTTTGTAACACAATATGTTAGACATGTTAATGATAGTAAAAAGGAGGAGATGGCGAAAGCAGATGAATTAGGAATAAGTGATATAAGTTACACGAAAGTGAAAGCTATGATTGGTGCATTTATTCACGATTTACGTGAAAGGGGATATAATGATTATAAAGTGTCAGAAATAATTTTGAAAACAAAGAAATTAGATCGATTAACGGAAATAATAAATATTATTGCTAGGATTCCAGAAATAAATATTCAAATGAGAGGTGTTGGAAATTTGGATCCAGAAAGTATAGCCAGATTATTATTAGGATGGGTTAATGGAGAACCTATAATTGAAATAGCAAAAGCAATAAAAAGGGATAATCAGTCTCTTAATGATGCCATGTCTTTATGTAATAGATATTTGAATAGTCAAATGAAATCATATATGCCATGGGGAATTAATATTTATCAAAATCTTAGCTATGATATACAAACTGAAAATGCACAAATGTTACCATCATATATATACTATGGCGTTTCAGATAAGGAATCTACAATAGTTTCAAAAATAGGTGTTCCTAGATTTGCGGTTAAAAATGTGCTTGATATTTTGAAAAGAGAACATTCAGATGTGGACATTAATATTAATAATATTGATAAATTGAAGGACATTATTAAAAATATTGATGGAGATAAGTATCATGTGAGCAATGTAGATGGAAGGGTTATTAAAGAGATTGTGGAAAAGAAAATAGGATAAGTTAATTATAATGTTTTATTCTAATTGATTTTAATAAAAAGGTTGTCAAAAAGGTTGTCAAATCATACTGACAACCTTTAACTTTCCCATAAATAAAGGGACTGCGAAGTGAAATGTTTAAATCTCCAAAACTCCAGAGCTGGGTTCGATTCCTAGTGCCCCTGCTAAAAGAATCAGTCGAAAGACTGATTCTTTTTTTACATATAAAAGTTATTTGAAATTCCCTGTCAAATAAAAAAAGGACACCATATAAAATATAGACCGTTGTTTTAAATAGATATGTTATCGTAGTATATATAATGGAAAAAAAGGAAAGGAGCAGGATTGAAACAAGAGTATTTTATATTGTGCTTAAAAAACATAAAATGAATACTCTTAATAATCCAAAGAAAATCATGAGAAAAACATCGAAATTTTTGTCAATGTTTATGTCCATCGTTTTAGTTCTTACCTTGCTTACCGGTATGAACACAAACGCTGCGGTAAAAAACAAATTGAACAGGGTAAAGGTAACCATCAATGTTGGACAGACAGTAAAACTTAAAGTGAAGAAAAATAAGAAAAAAGTAAAATGGAGTTCAAAAAATAAGAAGGTTGCAACAGTAACAAAGAAGGGTAAGGTAAAAGGTAAAAAACCGGGTAAGACTTACATAATAGCAAAAGTAGGAAAGAAAAAATATAAATGTAGAATTATAGTAAAGAAGAAAAGTGTTAAACCGGTTCAGACTACAAAACCAGTGGAAACTACAAAACCAGTAGAAACAACACAGCCAGTGGAAACAACACCAGCGGTAGAGACAACACCGTCAGTAGAGACAACACCGTCAGTAGAAACAACACCGTCAGTAGAAACAACACCAGCGGTAGAAACGACACCGTCAGTAGAAACGACACCGTCAGTAGAAACAACACCAGCTGTAGAAACAACACCGACAGAAGAGACAACTACACCAGAGGAGACGACACCTGGCACAACAAAACCGGAATCTCCGGCAAGTGATTTTGGTTATAATGACTCGGGAAGTGGAGTTACGATTAATAAGTACTTTGGAAAGTCAGCTGCAGTAGTAATCCCAGCAGAAATCTCAGGGAAATCAGTAATAGGAATCAGTGATTTTGCTTTTCAGGAGGGTGAAGACAGTGCAGTAAGAATTACAAGTGTAGTAATTCCGGAGACTGTAACAAGCATAGGAAGATTAGCATTTGGAAACTGTAATTTCTTGAAAACATTGGAAATAAAAGGAAGTGGTCTGAAGACTATCGGAAATCAGGCATTTGACCAGTGTAAAGCACTAGAGGCTGTGAGACTTCCGGCAACAGTACAGAGTATTGGAGAATTTGCGTTTGCAGGTTGTGAAACATTGACAGAAGCTAATATTCCGGCAGGTTTAGTAAGTGTTGGATTAGCACCATTCACCGGATGCAGAAGTTTAGAAACCATTACTGTGGATGAAGGAGCAACAAAGGTTCCTAGTTTCGCATATAACAGTACATTGAAATATATCACTTTACCATCATCTGTAATAGAATTACAGGATTCACAATTCGCAGGATGTTCAGCATTAGAAAGTGTAAAGATTGAGGGAGCGGTTAAAATAATACCATCATCTGTTTTCAGTGATTGTACATCTCTGAAAGAAATTGCTCTTTCTGAGGCAGTTGAGAAAATAGATGAATATGCCTTTGCAGGATGTACCGCTTTAGAATCTATTAGGATTCCTGCAAGCGTAACAGAAATTGCATCAAATGCATTTGAGGATTCTACAGAGTTAAAGACAATTATGGGAGCAAAAGGAAGCTATGCAGAAACATTTGCAAACAATAATGGATTTACATTCGTAGAAAAGTAAAGTGATTGTACTTTCTTGAATATAAAATAGAAAAGAGGATATTTCAAAATATAAAAAATGTTTTGAAATATCCTCTTTTTTAGTTTAATTTAATAGATGCAATCGTTTTTGCAATCGTTTCTGCATCAATATTTTTTCCGGATTCTTCCCATTTAATAAAAATATTCAGTAATGCTCCGGCATAATAATATATTTTGTAGGGAGATACATTATAACGGGGTACGATGGTTTCTTCCATGTATAGATTTACTGCATTAATTAAAAGGTTATATAGTCCTGCATGCGTAATTTCTAAAAAGAAATCTGCATAAGTATCAAAATAGTTTAGTGCTGCCAGTGTGTTATCAAAATTAGGAAAGTCATCAGAAAAATTATCTCCAAACTTTTCAACATATCCGGAAATAATCTCCTGTAAATAAGATTCTACTACCTGTTCTTTAGAATGATAATATTTGTAAAATGTCATTCTGGAAACTCCGGCTTTGCGTGTGATATCCAAAATGGTTATTTTGTCAAAAATTTTTTCTTTCATCAATGCGATGACAGCTTCGCCGATACACATCCGGGTAAATTTATTTCTTTTTGTAAAATTACTGATGGAAAATTTCTGCATATAAAATCCCTTCTTAAACCTTTTGTTACATTTCTATTTGTTCCTGAAAGTTTACATTTTAATCAATAGTGTAAATTGTAGCATAACAAAGTAAGTGATACAATAGTATGTAGTAATAAAAACTACATATAATATAATTTATAAGATTGTTACGAGAAAAGTTCTCAAAATATAAGGAGGCAATATGAAATATGCAATTATTGTAGATTCTAGTTGTGATATGTATATTGATGATAACTATACAAATGATACATATATGGCAAGAGTACCATTAAAGTTAAGAGTGGGAGAGAAAGAATATATTGATGACTATGATTTAGATATCGTGTCTTTTATGAAAGAAATGAGCGAGTGTTCTGAGGCGACAGGTACTGCGGCGCCAAGTCCTCAGGAGTGGTATAATGCATATGAAAAGGCAGATGAAGTTTTTGTGGTGACGATTACAAGTGCTTTATCAGGTACTTATAGCAGTGCTGTAGTAGCAAAAAATATGATATTAGAAGATTTTCCGGATAAAAAAATTCATATCATTGATTCAAAAGCTGCCGGTTCAGGACTTACAATGATTGTTAGAAAACTGCAGGAATTTATCAAACAGCAGATGGATTTTGAAGAGATTGTAGAGAAGATTACAGAATACTGCAAGAAGATTAAAGTATTTTTTATATTGGAGTCAATGGATAACCTGGTAAAAAGTGGAAGAGTCAGTGCTATTGCAGGAAAACTTGCAGGAATGTTGGGAATAAAAATATTGGGTCAGGGAAGTACGGAAGGAACCATTGAACTGTTAAGAAAAGCAAGAGGAAAAGATGTAATCTATAAAAAAACAGTGGAAGATATGTTGGCTAATGGATATAAGGGAGGAAAGATTATTATTAGCCATTGTTTCAATGAAGAAAGAGTGAAATTCTTTTTAGATATTATAAAGGAAAGTTTTCCGAATGTTGAAGCAGAGGTAATGCCAACTAGTGGCCTGTGCAGTTATTATGCAGAGAACAAGGGACTGATAATATCTTTTGAGAAGGAATAGGAATAGATTTAAAGTTATGATGAGAGAACATGATGGTTGTCGGAGCCATCATGTTTTTAGTTTTGCAGCAAAATTAATTTTCAGTATATTTTCAAATAGTTATTTGAAAATATCATATACAAAAAGTTAATACAAAAATTTAAGTATGAAAAGGTGGGGAATGAATATTATTAATTTAGTAAGAAAAAATAATAAAATAAAGAAAATAATAAAAAATAGAAACAATATGTTCTTATTTTATTCACATCTTAATTTTAAAATATGGTATATTAGTAAATATTAATAAATATGGAAAATATATACAATTATTATAATTTGTAATAAAATAAAACAAACGCTAAAAATTGCAACTTGTATATAAAAATATAACATTATATGATTGTGTAAAATTGTTAATTGGGAATTCTATCAGGTAAAAGTTACCGGAGGATTCGTCCAAAAACAATAAAGAGCATGATAGAAAGGACGGTACGAATTTGATAAAAGAGACAGTAGATGCTGTTCGTGTAGCCGAGATGGAAGCCGAGAGACAGATTGCCACAGCAAAGGAGAATGCAGAAGGTGAAAAGGCTCAGATGAAAATAAAAGAGTTATCTTACCGCGAAGAACAGATGCGGGAAGCAAAGGCTCAGGCGGACAAGGCGATGAATGAAGTAGTAAAAAAATGTAACGAATATGATTTGATTCAGGAAAAACAAATCGAAAAAAAGGTTGCAGAATTAAAAGCACAGTCAGAACAGAAAATGAGCGTGGCAGTCGATGCTGTGATTGATGCTTTAATATAGGAGGTCTTATGGCAGTTTTACAAATGCGCAGAATCAATATTTGTGCAATGAAAAAAAATCGAAAAAAGATTCTCGAATTTCTGCAAAGAAGAGGTTGTCTGGAAATACAGACGACAGACAATGAAGATGCAGTTTTTGAAAAGATGAATACAGCGACTCAGATATCTATTTTTGAAAGAAATGCAGCGTTAGCAGACAATGCTTTAGAGATTTTAGACAAGCATTGTCCTGAGAATAAATCTATGTTTGCAGGACTGGAAGGAAAAAAACAGATTGATGAAAATGAATATCAAAAATCTATTGATAATCAGCAGGATATTATGAATCTGGTGAATAGAATTTTACAGTCACAAAAAATCTTTGAGGAAAAAGAAGCAGCAGTTCTTCGATGCAGTGAGGAAATAGAGTCATTAAAACCATGGCTTACATTAGATGTTCCAATGAATTACCAAGGAACGAAAAAGACAGGCTTCCTTATTGGAAGTATTTCAGGGACATATACACAGGAAGAATTGACGGCTCGAATTGAACAGATAGAAGATATGCCGGAATCAGTTTATGTTCAGGTAATTGATGCTGATAAATATCAGAGTTATGTGACAGTGGTCTTTTTGAAGGGAGAGCAGGAACAGGTTGAGAAAGCGTTAAGGGAGTTGAGTTTTAACAGACCGCCGATTATCACCAGCCATATTCCGAGCGTATCTGCAAAGAAAAGAGAGGATGCAATTGTTTCTATTCAAAAAGAAATAGAAGATATCAAACAGGAATTTAAAAAGTGTGCAGATAGAAGAGAAGAGATACAGAAGATTGTAGATTATTACACAATTCGTGCAGACAAATACCGGGTTGTGGGAAGTATTCTACAATCAAAACATACATTTTTCGTAACCGGTTATATTCCACAAAAAGAGATAAACGACTTACAATCTAAACTGGAAAGTAAATATACGATAGTGATGGATGTGGAAGAACCTGACGAAAAAGAAGATGTACCGGTATTGCTGTCAAACAGTAAAACGACCGGGGCAGTAGAAGGAGTTGTCACATCATTTGGATATCCTACAAAGCATGAGATTGACCCTACTGCTATTACAGCATTTTTCTATTATTTCTTTTTTGGGATTATGTTGAGTGATGCCGCATATGGACTGCTGATGTTTTTAGGATGCCTGTGGGCTCTTAAAAGATTTCCAAATATGTCAGAAGGTATGCAGAAATCTCTTCGGATGTTCAAGAATTGTGGAATTTCAACATTGATATGGGGTGTTTTGTTTGGAGGTTATTTCGGAGATGCACTGACAGTAATTGCAAAGACATTCTTTGGTGTAAATATTACGGTACCCGCATTGTGGTTTGCACCAATTGAAAAGCCGATGCAGATGTTGATTTACTGTATGATTTTTGGAATTGTTCATTTATTTGTCGGGCTTGGTATCAAGGGATATATGATGTTAAGACAGAAGGATGTAATGTCTTTCGTGTGTGATGTTGTATTCTGGTATGTATTTCTGATAGGACTAATATTAATGTTAGTGCCTACCAGCATATTTGGCTCATTAGCAGGCATGACGGTTGTATTTCCTGCATGGGCAAATCTATTGGCAAAGGTAATGGCCTTGGGCGGTATGATAGGAATATTGCTGATGGCAGGCAGGAGAGCAAAGAATCCGTTGAAGAGACTGATGCTTGGTGCATATAGCCTGTATGATACGACCAGCTGGCTCAGTGATTTACTGTCTTATTCAAGACTGCTTGCATTAGGGCTTGCAACAGGAGTTATCGCACAGGTTATTAATACCATGGCAGCCATGGGTGGCAAATCTGTCGTTGGTGTTATCATGTTTATTTTAGTATTCGTTATTGGGCATGTGTTCAATATGGCAATAAATTTATTAGGTGCTTATGTTCATACAAACCGTCTCCAGTATGTTGAATTTTTCGGAAAGTTCTTCGAGGGAGGCAGCAGGGAATTTAAGCCATTTAAATAAAATACAAAATATGATATAATTAACAATGCAACCTAAAGTTAACAAAAAACAACCTAAAA
>CANPET010000075.1 GCA_947573465.1 uncultured Eubacterium sp. | reverse complement strand
TTGATAGTTCCCCATGCACCACCATCTTTAATACCTCCGGCAGATGCCACTGCCATCGTACCTGAAAGGTATGGATCTTCTGAATAGTATTCAAAGTTACGTCCATTTAATGGATGTCTGTGAATATTTACACCTGGTCCTAACAATGTATCTACCTGGTTTCTTCTTAATTCCTCACCTTCCATTGTGTATAATTCTCTGACTAATGGTGCATTCCATGAAGATGAAAGTGCTGTACCAATCGGAAGCTGAACTGCCTTACCATCATAACGAAGTCCACTTGGTCCATCTGCACAACAGGCTGCCGGAATTCCATATCCAAACAGGGCATCGGATATTCCTCCAAAGGCTGATGCAGTACCCTGTGTTACTCGTGGGTTACTCATTCCTTCTCCTCTGACAATCTGCGCCATCTCCTCTACGGAAAGCTGTGCTACAAATTCTTCCAAACTATTCTTTCCTGCCTGAACATCCTGAAGGGTAATTCCTTTATCGCCTGTAATCTCCATAGATTCTGGAAGATTTTCTTCTATTCTTTTTGCCATATCCACTGTTGGCTTCTGAGAAGGAACATATTCTTTTTCAAAAGTTCCATCTGCTTTCTGACTGCCTGGTCTTAAAATAGTCAAATTCTCATCATCCGGACAGCAGACCTCTGACAACTGTTCTACGACTTTCAATTCTTCTAACTGATATGTATATACATTTTCTACATTTCTTACGCTGTTACCAACATAAATTACATAATCACCTGCTTCTAAAACATAACATGATTTATGTCCTGTTGCATTTCTGTCATCATAAGATGCCATATCATCTATCACAAACGCAATATCGATTATCTGACTTTCTCCCGGTGCAAGTTTTTCAGTCTTTGCATAAGCGCAAAGTTCTTTTGCAGGCTTACCAAGATTACCCTGTGGAGCACTGTAATATACTTGAACAACTTCCTTACCGGAATATTTGTCTCCACTGTTTGTTACCTTAACCTGAATCTTAATTTCATTGCCTTCTGCCTCTGCGGACAATGTCTCAATATCAAATGTAGTATATGAAATACCATATCCAAATTCAAACATTACCTTTTCCGGTGCAAAAGTTTCAAAATATCTATATCCCACATAAATATCTTCCTGATACAGATTTGTTAATGGATTTCCAAAGTTTTCTGCTGATGGATAATCTTCTAAATTCTCCGCAATCGTATCCGGGAGTTTTCCACTTGGAGTTTCTTTACCGGAAAGAACATCTACAACTGCATTGCCGCCTTCCATTCCACCGGACCACACATATGCAACTGACTTAATCTTTCCATTGAACTGCGAATCATTCATCCACTTCATATCAATAATATTAGAAACATTCAAAACAACAACTACATCCTCAAATGCTTCCGTAATGTTCTTAAGATTTGCAATCTCTTCCTGTGTTAAAAGATAACTTCCTTCACCATTATAGTTATCCTTATCCTCTCCTGCAGTACGGCCAATAATATATACCGCTTTGTTAGAGACTGCTGCCTGCTTTTTGGCATATTCTACAGTAATGTCCATATCTTTCTGGAACCATGGCTCGGCAGCCCAGCCGCCTCCACCATTATCAAACGGATGGTCTTTTAGCCATTCTACATAATCATTTGCTAATTCTTCATTTATATGTAAATCACTCTTCCCAAAACCTTCAATGATATTTGTAGCATATTCTACCTGAACAGCTCCTCCTGAACCGGTACCACTTCTGTAATATTCTAATTGTGGTCTGCCAAACACTGAAATTTTATCTTCTTTTGTAAATGGAAGTACACCATTCTCATTCTTTAATAATACGATACCTTCCACTGCTGCCTCACGGCTCTTTTCTGCAAATCCCTCTACTGGAATTCCTCTTAAACTATCGCTCATTATTATTATCCTCCAAAGTATATTGTATCTAATTGCTAAATACATTTTTTGTTTTCAACAACACCATATTCAAAGCGTTCTTGTCATATAAGCACACTATATCATATGCTTTTCTCAAATGCCATATTTTATGGGCAGAAAAATGTTTTTATTCTACATAATTTTCCACAAAATTAAAAATATTTTTTTGTACATTTTTTCCTTTTAAACAAGTGTATAAAAACCATTATATGTAGGATTGTAACGTTTTTATTGGTTAAATTTTGTTTTCTTTTCTTAGAACAAATATGATTTTCTTTTTTACAACTTGTTTTCTTTATTGCTTTAAAGTACTAAATATTGTAAAATTGTTATATAAATTTATGTAGCGAAGAAAGGACTAAAAACAATGGGAAAATATTTTCAAGAAGATATTGAAACTGCCTCTCGCGAAACCATTGAGCAGTGGCAAAATGACGGACTTTTAGATGTTGTAAAGAGAGTATATGACAATGTACCTTTTTACAGAAAGAAGATGGAAGAAGCAGGTGTAACTCCTGATGATATTAAATCAACAGATGATTTACCAAAACTTCCATTTTTAACAAAAGACGATTTAAGGGATGCTTATCCATATGATTTACTTGCAATTCCTTTGAAAGACTGTGTTCGTATTCAGTCTACATCAGGAACTACCGGCAAAAGAGTCGTTGATTTTTACACTCATGCAGACATTGACAAGTGGGAAAATGGCTGTGCCCGTGCAATTGTAGCTGCCGGTGGTACAGATGAGGATGTCTGCCACGTATCTTATGGATATGGACTATTTACTGGTGGTCCTGGTTTAAATGGCGGCTCTCACAAGGTCGGATGTTTGACACTTCCTATGTCATCTGGAAATACAGACAGACAATTACAGTTTATGACAGATTTAGGCTCCACTATTCTCTGCTGTACACCAAGCTATGCTTCTTATCTGGCTGAATCCATTCACGAACGCGGTATTCAGGACCAGATTAAATTAAAAGCAGGTATCTTTGGTGCCGAAGCCTGGTCAGAAGAAATGAGACATGACATTGAAGAAAAATTAGGAATTAAGGCCTATGATATTTATGGACTTACAGAAATTGAAGGTCCCGGTGTAGCTTTCGAATGCGAGGCACAGGATGGAATGCATATCTGCGAAGACTATTTCATTCCTGAGATTGTTGACCCTGAAACATTAGAACCTGTTCCGGATGGACAGATTGGAGAATTAGTATTCACAAGTTTTGCCAAAGAAGCATTTCCTCTTATTAGATATCGTACAAAAGATATTACATACATTACAAGAGAAAAATGTAAATGCGGACGTACTCATGCCCGTATTCACAGACTTATGGGAAGATCAGATGATATGCTGATTATTAAGGGTGTCAATGTTTACCCATCTCAGATTGAAGAAGTTCTTATTAAACAGGGCATGCCTGCAAATTACCAATTGATTGTTGACCGAGTAAACAACAGCGATACAATGGAAGTTTTAGTTGAAATGACTCCGGAGATGTTCTCTGATACGATTGGAGCTATTGCTGATAAAGAAAAGGAGATTGTTGCTGCATTGAAGAGCATGCTTGGTATTTACGCGAAGGTAAAATTAGTAGAACCAAAATCTATTACCCGTTCAGAAGGAAAAGCAGTACGTGTCATTGATAAACGTAAAATTTAATATCTTTTTATAGGAGGTAAAAATATGTATATTAATCAAATTTCAGTTTTTATAGAAAATAAACCCGGTAATCTTGCAAAGTTTACAAATTTTATTGCAGAAAACCAAATAGATATGAGAGCCTTTGAAATTGCTGATTCCAGTGATTTCGGTATTATTAGAATTATTGTAGATAAACCACTTGATACTTTAACATTATTGAAAGACAATGACTGGATTTGTAATCTGACTCAGGTAATTGGTGTGAAAATTCCTGACAAACCTGGTGCAATGGCAAAAGCAATGAATATTCTTGCTGAAGCAGGTGTCAGTGTCGAATATGTTTACACATTTCTTGCCAGAGGAACAGATGATGCTCTTATGATTTTCAGAGTAAAAGAAAATGATAAGGTTGCTGCTGTCCTCAAAAAGAACAATATTAAAATAGTTTCGCAGGAAGATTTATTAAAGATGTAAAACAGCTTAGAACAACAAAAAAAGAAAGCATACGAGTATTTTCGCGTGCTTTCTTTTTTTATCGGCAATTATTTCCTACTTATTTTTTTACAAACAGAATAAGTATAATTTCTCCTATTTGAGAACCCTCCCAAAACAGAATTTTTCATTGCAATTTCATGCATTACCTTCAATCCATCTTTTTCCTCATTTAATTTTTTTGCACTCTTAAAGCGGGCAATAGCAGCCTTTGTAATCGCTCTGGCGTTTTCAGGGTTCTGCCAGAACATATCACAGAAATATGCAATTAATTGAGGATTTGTCAGTTTATAAGTATTTCTCGCCACAGACATTCTGTTAGTGATGTCTTCCCTTGCCTGAACGTTCTGTATCGAAACACCATCATTGCTTCCCAATAAAGCCTTAATAGCCACCAGTTCTTCCTTACTAAAATTGCGTTTTCTCTTTTCCCAACTTGAACTATCTGTAATCTCTTTACAAAGTTCTTCTGTCTTTTCTTCTTTTATCTTTTTACTTCCCGATACAGCATCTTTTATCAACTGTTTTGCCTTCTTTGTATCACCATTATAGATACGCCTTAAAAGATTGTGTGCCCTCTCACCATACCACTGCCATGCACCGACTGTTATCGTTTTCTCTCCTTTAAATTGTGGAAGCCCGTTTCTTGCTGCTACATAATTTCCAGACTCATTATGTGCAATCAATGCAGAAATAGTATCAAACAATGGGTCTCCCGTTTTATGAACTCCTGCATTTAAAATCTTTTGCAGCTCTGCTTCCTGTATACGCTTCTGTTCTTCAATATAGGCATCATATTCTGCCTTCGTCATTGCACTGTCCCACAGAATCTTAATATCTACATCTTTTGTAGACACCCATCCTGCTATTGTCTCTGTCCTCTGAATCCGTACATTTTTATAATCATTAGAAAAACCTATCACCGGATAAGTATTTCCTTTATATCCCATGCCTACTGCACTATTGGTATCCTTTTTGCTGCTTCTCAACTTCACATTTGACACTTTGATTTTAGCCTCTATACCATTGTTATCTAACAAAAGGTTCTCCACCTCATCATCTACAGTAACATTTTTCTGTTTTATATATCCTGTAATCTTTCCCGATTTTATTTTATACCATTTACTTATCTGTTCAATTACTGTGACTGGTTTTTCATTTGGCACATAGCCAACTGTTTTTGATTTCTTTTCTGGTATTTTCTTTATCTTTACAAACTCATCATCATTATTTGATGATACAATTCCCAAATGTGTTATAACTTTCTTGTATTTTTCAAATTTTGTTAACTTTGATTTTTTGTTATGATGATTTACTATTTTCTTTGCTGTATCTTTATCAATTGTAAATGTAGTACTTTCCAACACTTTATCTGCTGTATTTACTTCCATTAATTTGTTTTGCACTAAGATATTATCATTACCTTGTACAGTCACTGATAATGTTATTACCGCTGACATTGCAATGCAAAATAGTTTTTTTCTCATTTTACTCACCTCTGGAAAGTATTATAACGCTCCTTTAACTAAAATGCAAAGTAGAATGATATTCCAAATTCTTCATAATTCTATAGGTATATTTTTCATTTTGTTGTATAATAGCAATATATTTTTATATCATATAGGAGGTATACGCAATGTTAAAAGGAAAAGTTGCAGTTGTTACAGGTGGAACCAGAGGCATTGGTTACGCTATCGTAAAAAAATATTTAGAGAATGGAGCCAAAGTAATTCTGTTTGGTTCCAGAGAAGAAACCGTAAATAAAGCATTAGAATCTTTAAAAAAAGAAAATAGTTCTTGGGAAGTTTCCGGATACTACCCTAATCTTATGAACGCTGAAGAAGTAGAAGAAACAATTAACAAAATCAAAGAGCAGTATGGAAGAATTGATATTCTTGTCAATAATGCCGGAGTATCTGACAGCACAAAAATTGACGACTACACAGCAGAACAGTTTTCAAAAATTATGCAGTTAAATGTAAATGCAATTTTTAATGCAGTTATGCCAACTGTCAAAATCATGAAAGAACAAGGTGGGGGCTGTATTCTAAATACTAGTTCCATGGTCAGCATCTGCGGTCAGCCTAGTGGTGTAGCATATCCTACCAGCAAATCTGCTGTCAATGGTCTTACATGGTCTTTGGCAAGAGAACTCGGACCAAGCAATATCCGCGTCAATGCTGTCGCACCAGGAATTACCAAAACAGACATGGTAGCAGCCCTTCCAGAGCAGATGATACAGCCACTAATTAATGCAATTCCATTAAGAAGAGTCGGCGAACCTGAAGACATCGCGAATGCATTTTTATTCCTGGCTAGCGATATGGCTAGTTATGTGACAGGAGAAATTCTTTCTGTAGATGGAGCAATGAGAACTTAATTTTTTAGGTTCTTATATTCATATACAAACTAATAATAAAAATGGGATTCATCTCTGCAACTGATGAATCCCATTTTATATATAATTTTTATGATTCTGTCATTTCCGTAAAAACTGTCCGAAAGTCTATCCAATCATTGCTATCACTGCTCAAACGACTCCACATTAACTGTCTATAAGTCACACCCTTATCGTTTACCAGATAAAATCCATGTTCTGTATATTTTGCATTGGGCATTTTTCCACTTCGCTCTATTAAATATTTGTATTTTGGAATACTGCTTTTTGATAGTTCATAAAATGTATCATTGTGTGCATCCGTATCCTTTACCGGTTTATATACTAATGAATAATTGTATCCATCATATTTTAATACACCACCTATATTTTCATCATCATAATATTCTTTAATTGTAATTTGTGCCGGCTCATTAGGAAAATTCTTTGTTTTATATAAAAAGTCATTCCATGCCCTTTTTCCATTCACAATTTTTCCATCTCTTAGAATAAGCTCTTCATTAATTTTTATATTCTCCTCTTTCTGTTTTACTTTATTTTTTATTAAATACGGCTCTTGCTGAATAACTTTTTCCCATTCCTCGTCCTCAAATATTGGATTTTTTTGTATGTTTATATCTGATACAACGTACTTACCATTATTTTTTTCAAAGGTAATCCATGCCATTTTATTATTATCTAATATTACTTCGCAAGCAGGAAACTCATCAATCCCTCTGCTTTTATCTAAAATTAAAGGTCTTCTTGTATTTATAATAACTTCCGGAAATATCCTCCTCACTTTTTTTAATGACATTCCTTTCTTTATCTGGGATACTTCGGACTCGTTCCTTAATACATTTCTCATCACACATGTTCCCATAATTCTCTCATCATTTTTCACTGCCACTACAATAAAAGTACAATCTTCCATTGGATATTTAATAACAAGCTTATCTTTTCCAACTTCTCTTAAATTATCCACTGGTAGATATTTTTCTAAGTCTTTTATAGTTACAACTCGAGACATTGCCATGTATAACCCAATCCCCACATGTGCATTTTTTATTTGATC
>CANPET010000074.1 GCA_947573465.1 uncultured Eubacterium sp. | reverse complement strand
ATAAAACTTCCTCTTCCGACTGTGGAATACACGTATCCATCCAATTCTAACATCTTGTACGCTTTCTGCACAGTATTGGGGTTAATTCCCAGTTCGGTCGCCAATGTTCTGACCGGAGGTAATTTGGTATGACTTTTCAATACACCTAATGATGTAAGCCTTACTACATCATCATATAACTGCTGATACACAGGTGTTCGGGAACTGAAATTTACTGTTAACATATAATTCCCCCTTTCTCTATTTTTTGTATTTATTGTATTAATCTAAATAGTACAAGAAAATTATATAAAAAAAACAGCTGATATGTCAACTGTTTTTTATACCTTTTCTTTACTCTAAACTTTCTAATAATGCGATAATTGTATCTACCGTATCAAAATTGTCTTCATTGCGTTCATCATATGGGATATCAATATCATATTTGTCTTCCAATGTCACAATTAATTCCATCAACTGTTTAGACTCAAGGAACTCTGCAATACTCATATCCTCATCATCCGGATCCCACAATGGATTTATCTCGCATATAATTTCTATAATATCATCACGCATAGCCTCTTCCTCCTACTAAATATTTATAAGAAATTAAACACTCATCTATATTTACCATATTATGACCTACTGTTCAATATATTACTTCCATTTTTCTAAAAATTGTTCTTCATTTATAATTTCAATTCCCAATTCCTTGGCTTTCTTATTTTTGGAAGAATTCGACATGACATCATTATTAATAAGATAATTTGTTTTTGAAGTAACCGAACCCGTTACTTTTCCACCACGTTTTTCAATATAATCTTTTACAGCATTTCTATTCGGAAATTTTTCTACGCTGCCTGTCACAACAAATGTTAATCCTTCCATGGTCTGAATACTATCATTTGCTTCTGGTTTCACCAAATTAATTTCCTTTAACAATCGGTCTACCCGGGCATTGTTTTCTTCATCTGAAAAATATTCCACAAACTTTTCTGCCATCTTATCACCAATATGATTAATTTCTATTAATTCTTCTATTGTAGCATTTCTTATTTTCTCAAAATCATTGGAAAAATATTTACAGATAAGTTTTGCATTTGCCACACCAATATTTGGAATTCCTAAGCTATATAAAAAAGCATGCAATTCCACTTCTCTTGCTTTCTCCAAAGACTCCATCAAATTATCATAAGACTTTCTTCCAAACCCCGGCGTATTAACAATCTCCTCTTCATATCTGTCAAGCCTAAAAATATCCGCAAACTCATGAATATATCCTGCATCAATAAACTTTTCCAATGTCTCTTCTGACAATCCGTCAATATTCATTGCATTTCTGGAAACAAACAACGTATATAGTTTAATATGTTTCGCCGGACATTTTTTATTTGGACAATATAATGTCTTTACTCCATTATCATTCTTTATTTCAGTAGCTTCTCCACATGCCGGACAAATATTCGGAATATCTTTGACTCCTGACTTAGTAAGATTTTCTGATATTTGTGGAATAATCATATTCGCTTTATATACTTTAATTTTATCACCGGCACCTAGTTCTAGCTCTTCCATAATGCTGATATTATGGACACTTGCTCTGGTAACCGTTGTTCCCTCTAATTCCACCGGTTCAAAAACTGCAACCGGATTGATTAGACCGGTACGGCTCGGACTCCACTCAATATAATCAAGCACTGTCTCTGCCTGCTCATCCTCCCATTTAAAAGCAATACCATTTCTCGGAAACTTGGAAGTCGCTCCAAGAGATTCTCCGTATGCGATATCATCATACAATAAAACTAATCCGTCTGATGGATAGTCATTCTTTTTTACCTGTTCAGAAAAATATGCCACAGCATCCTCCATATCAGCTCCTGTAACTCTCTTTCGCTCTACTACTTCAAACCCCTGATTCTCCAGCCACTGAAACTGCTGTTCTATGGAATTGTGGAAATCTACATCCTCTGCCTGAATCAATGCAAAAGCAACAAAATTGACATTCCTTCTGGCTGTCACCTCACTGTTTAACTGTCTGACGGAACCGGAGCAGAGATTTCTTGGATTTTTATATTTTGCATCCGCCTCTTCTATTTCTTCATTTATTTTTTTGAAGTCTGAGTATTTAATAATTGCCTCTCCACGTAACGTCAGGCGGCCCTGATACGGAATATTAAGCGGCACATTTTTAAAAACTTTTGCATTATTCGTAATAACTTCTCCAACCTGTCCATTACCTCTCGTAACTGCCTTGACCAGTTCTCCTTTTTCATAAGATAGAACAACCGTCAGTCCATCCAGTTTCCATGACAGAACACATTCTCTTTCTCCCGCAAACTCTGCTAACGTTATAACATCTTTTGTCTTATCCAAAGACAGCATCGGACTATCATGACGCTCTTTTGGAAGTTCACTGACGACCTCATATCCTACATGAATCGTCGGACTGTTTGCCATCACCACGCCTGTCTCTTCTTCTAAAGCCACCAACTCATCATACAAACCATCATATTCAAAATTTGTCATAATTTCATTGGCATCCTGATAATATGCCTTTGATGCCTTATTTAAAATTTCTACTAATTCTTTAATCCTTGCTTTTTTATCCAATTTCTTTCCTCGCAATCAATTCACTATATTTGTCATCTAACGGATTATTGTTTCATTATTTGTGCCAGTTCTTCATCTGTCACATTTCGATACTGCCCCATAGGAAGATTGCCCAGATGAATATTCATAATCCGAATTCGTTTTAATTTCTGTACTTTATATCCCAAAGATTCACACATACGTCTTATCTGTCTGTTCAATCCCTGCGTTAAGACAATATGAAATGTGTGTTTATTTACTCTTGTAACCTTACATGGTCTGGTCACTTGATTTAATATCTCAACACCTGAAGACATTTTTTGAACAAACTCATTATCAATGGGTTTGTCTACCGTTACTACATATTCCTTCTCATGATAATTAGATGCCTTCAATATATGATTTACAAGTGAACCATCGTTGGTTAAAAGTATCAGTCCCTGGGAATTTTTATCCAAACGTCCTATTGGATAAATACGCTTATGATACCCAATATAATCTACAATATTATCCGGATTTCCAGCATCTGTAGTACATTCCACTCCTACTGGTTTGTTAAAAGCAATTACAATCTGTTCTTCTTCTCTTGATATAATCTGTCTATTTACTTTTACAATATCTTTCAGGGTTACCTTTTGTCCCATTACGGCAACTTCATGATTGACAGTAACTTTTCTGCCTTCAATCAGACGGTCTGCCTCTCTTCTGGAGCAAAAACCTGAATCACTTAAAAATTTGTTCAATCGGATTTCTTCTGTGTTTGTTTTCTGTTGTTTCAGTCTTTTTTCTGTCATAACTATTGTCTCCCGACAAAATAATTTCTATTTATCTTCTCTAAAATATTTTACACAGAAAAAGAATCTGTTGCAACAACAGATTCTTTTTTCTCGATATAATTTCACGGATTATTTTGCTTTCTTATTAACAAACATTTTTGTAATCATATAGGCAATCACACCTACAACCAATCCTGCTATTGTAATAATTCCAACAAGTCCCCAGTTTGCTTCACCAATTCTTGTAATATCAAAGCCTTCTTCTGACTGTACTTTCTGGAATAAATACAGAAAATCTATAACAATAGCAATACCAAAGATTAAAACTCCATTTAAAATTGCCATTACGTTATCTGATTTCTTTTTCGTTACAGGTCTGTCCAATCTCAAATCTACTGCATTGGATATCAACGCTATCACATACACTGTTACAACTGTCTCAGGTACCATATATGCAGCATTATATACTAATGAATAAATTGCACCATCAGCAGTTGGAATAGATACCCCTGCCCATACTGTACATCCTGTAATAACATGACAGATAAATCTAATAACACATACCACCAATGTACCAATTACAAGCACTCCTGTCTGATGTTTGTTTCTCTTCAATACACCTAACAGACCTAAAACAGTAAATGCAACAATATAGTCTAACATAACAATTGCAATACCTGCTGTTGCTGATGTAGCATAAGATACGTTTTCCAGTCCCATAAGTAACTGTAATAAACTATACGCAAAGCCTGTTATAATCCCCCATTTGAAGCCATGTCTGTATCCTGCTATAATAATCGGTGCCATGCTGGCTGCAGTTACTGAACCACCAAAAGGCATATCAATAATTTTAATAAAGCTTAATACGAAAGCCATTGCAATTAAGATAGCACATTCTACAAGTTTTACTGATGTCTTTGTTTTTTCCATAAAAAAATTCCTCCTTTGATTACAATAATCGCCAGAGAATTCCCTTTATAAAATATAGCTTCCTTACGACGGTACTAACCGTATCAAGTAATGAGGGTCGATATACATCTCTCAGCCAATGAAGGCACCCCTAGCGAATGTATTTTGTTTTACGTGTGATAGTCTATCCGTTTTGTCAGTATTTGTCAAGAAAAACAATACATTTTCAGTTATTATTTTCGTCTGTTGCCGGATTTCTCTTGACACTAATTTTTTTCATCTTATAAATAATTATATTTTACGTAATAATCAGCAGACTTACTTTTTCCACGGATATTGTCTCTTCTTTTCCTATTAATGAATTGCTTGTTCCCGTAGGATTATCCGGAGTCAGTTCGAAATCATGCAATAAATACATTGCATCTCTAATATTTACTTTATGGGCAGTTCCACCCAAAGCAAAGATAGAAAATCCACTTTTAGTATTTCCTGTTAACCTGATTTTTCCATCTGTAATAACATGATATGTGTTTGTATTATCTATCATTTCTATCGATGCACCTTTTCGGGAAGCATACAACATCGTCTGAATATTAGAAAAGGTATGGTCAATTCTACCACCCGTTCCACCATATATTTTTATTTTATGATATCCCATATCCAACGCTTTTTTTACTGCCAGCATCATATCCGTATCATTTTTCATAACTTCATGCTGAATCACATTATTCCCCTCAGGAATATACCCTAGAGAATCGAAGTCTCCCATAATCACATTTGGTTCAATCTTCAGTTTTTGAAGACAAAGCAATCCTCCATCTGCTGCGATAACGTAATCATTTTTCCCTTTTAAAAAATTAGTGCCGGTATTGTCTCCGGCACCAACTATATAACATACTTCTTTCATGTATATACCTGTCATATTCTTTTATATTATTACTCTATTTTTTGTCTGTATTCGCTACTGTAGTTTGAGGCATTGTAGTAACTGCCTGTGTGCCTGCAGCCGTAGTCTGCTGCACCGTTGTCTCTTCTTTTTGTCCTGCCGCCTCTAACTTGTCAAAATATTCTTTAAGTTTCGAGTCAGATGCTTTTGCGTCCTCAAACTCTTTTTCTACATCCTTTAACAACTGTTGTACATCTGCATCTTTTGTTACTTTCTGCATATATTTCTGTATTTCTTCTCCACTGTCATTCTGAATATAGACATTTCCCGTTTTCGTATCTCTTACAACGTACAATCTGTTAATGCAAGGAACTGTTGTCTCAATGTTCTTAATTCCCATCTGATAATATGCGTAAACTACATATGTATTTTCGTAAGGTCCTTCCTTTGTGTAACATTCTATACCACTATACCCTGATACATAAGTCCTTTGCTTTACACTATTAATATCATACAAATTTCCTACATACTGTGCAATTGTCTCTGCACGCTTTTCATTGTCTTCAATTAAAAATGCATTCAGATAATTCTTTACCACATCAGATATCTCAGGATATTTCTCGTCCTGTAATGGATTTTCAGCCACTGCCTTTTCTTCTTTTGTCGGTGTACTCTTTACAAAATAAACGACAGCTGCTCCAATACCTATTACTAAAACAACAGCAACAATTGCTGCTATAATCATATCTATTCTGATATTAGACTTTTTCTTCTGATTACTTACTTTTTTTACAGGCTGTCTATCCCGTTCAACTTCTTTCAGCAACTCTTCCAACTCTGATTTGCTTAACTTGTTTTCATCATCCGTCACGTTACACATCTCCTTTATCTTTTCGTTTCTCTAATAATATCAAAAACACTTTTAAAATTCAACTTTGTAAAAAATATATGTGAATTACATATTGCCTGATTGCCACATCTGGGGTAGAATAGATAAGGATTCATTTGCACCTGTAGTCTAATGGATAGAACATCGCCCTCCGGAGGCGACAATACCGGTTCGAATCCGGTCAGGTGCATTATATTGAAAAAGACTCCAGAATTTTTCTTCTGAAGTCTTTTTATTATTCAATTACTCCTGTCTCCAGCCGATAAATATACACATGATCCGATAAAACCTCAACCGGATCCAATTGTCTTCGATTGACATCTTTTATTAATTCATTCATGGTCTCTATAGAACATCTGATATCCGGAATTAAAATCAGTTCATGAACCGAACTCGGTATAATATACACATCACTATTATGTTCTATGGCAAAATCCTTAATTGCTCCGGGATATGTAATGCAGACTGCACCGTTTAATTTCATTTCATTAGACATAACATACATGTTTAGGTCTTCTATTTTCAAACTTTCTACTTCTTCCTTAACAATTCCTTTCAATTCTCCATAAGTGTATTCACCATATTCAGTATCTTCGCTGATAATGTCATCGTCATACTCATCATCATATGTATCAACCCATTCTTCATCTCCCAAAATATCATTTAAAATCATTTCTGAAACAATGTCTTCCATACGTCTCACTACAATCGGATATCTATTCCACATATTCTGAAAAGCGGTATCCCGCAATTCTTCAGGAGTTATCTCCCAGCCTGAAAGATGCTGATTATATATCAAGGCTGTTGCCTGACCTTCATCATCTTTTGACATCATAATATAAAATACAATTGCTAAATCTAAAAACTTAAAATGTGGAATTTTAGAAAGAAGTGTTTTATTCATTTCGTAGTTAATAACTTTATAATAAACCACTTCTTTCATTCTTTTCCAATCCGATATATCCTGTATATCCACATCTGTTTTAAAATTCTCTATTCCTTTAAGATATATTTCAAAAATTTCATCGCAGATGCTCTTAATTGTCCTTCCATTCTTATAATCTGTATAATAATTCTGCAGATAAATTGTCGGCGTGGCCTTTTCATCCTTTCGTACAATGCTGATAGCTTTCATTCTGATATTGTTATTTTTTAATACATTCCGAATAACCACAATACCATCATCCAGCCTTTTTTCAATCATCTCTTTTATCTTTCTTTGTATTTCCTGAACAAAGCCCTCATAATCCATATTCTAAACCTCCATATGAATTACGATACGTTACCTAAAGTTTATGATTAATGTATTTACATTATATTACTTAACAAAAATATTTTCAAGCATCATATTATTTTAATTTGTTTCGAATTGCTTCAATCGGTTTTTTCGATGCAATTCTATAAACCGGTATAAAACTTGCCACTGCTGCAACTGCAATACTAATAACCAGCAATAACCCTACCTGTCTGAAACCAAAATTTAAAATAGTAATCAATATCCCAACTTCTTTTCGCATTAC
>CANPET010000073.1 GCA_947573465.1 uncultured Eubacterium sp. | reverse complement strand
CAGTATTATTTTTATTTTCTATAAATGTTCAAGAATCGAGGTGAAGATATTCGCTGTCTGCATTCTTTCAGCAGGAAAGTCTTATCCCTATAAACCGGAATTTGGCTGAATGTTTTATTTTCTCCACTCATATATTATTGGTAAGAAAGTACGAAAGATTTACTATGTTGAAAAGAGTTGGGATTGTTATTGCTATGGGCATTGTTTTTTCAGCGTTAATTACATTCATGACAAATGGAATCAATGGTGAAAAAGTAAACTACTATAAGACTGGGAAACAAGTAGTGATTGATGAAGATAAATATAAAGTGACAATGGATGTGGAACAGTTTATTCCCTGTGTACTTATGGCACAATTAGATGTAGATAGCCCGATAGAGTTATTAAAGGCACAGGCAGTTGTCATAAGGACATATATTTTATACTGTATGAAAAATAAAGATAAGATTAGTTCGGAAGAATTGGGGCTGCCGTTTTATAGTTATTCAAAATTGCAGGATATGTGGTTTGAGGAATTTCGAAGAGAGCATGCCGCTACAGGATGGGGAATGCTGTATAATTTTACTGGTTTAGGAAAGACCAAAGTATATGATGAAAAAATGCAGTGCATTAATAAAGTAATGGAAAAGACGAAAGGAAAGGTACTGAAATACAATGGTAAAATTGTTTTGCCGTTGTTTCATCAGATTAGTAATGGAGAAACTAGAGAAGGAGAAAAACTGTTAGGAAATGATTATAAGTATTTAAAAAGTGTAAAATGCAAAAATGATACACAGGCAGATGAGTTTATAGGAATGAAATTTTTTTCATTAAAAGAATTTGTAGAAACACTTAGTAAGAATGGCATTATAATATATAAGGATAAAAAAGAAAAGTTCGAGCATAGAGAAAGTGATGTGCATGAACTGATAAGTATGATGAAAATTTCAAATGTGGATGAAAAAGGATATCAATTATGGATATCTATAGGAGATACAAAGGTTAATGGTGATGTATTCAGGAAGGCATTAGGGTTACGTTCTACTTGTATGAAAATTGAAGAGTATGAACAGGGAATCCGCATTACGACAAGAGGATATGGTCATGGATTTGGTATGAGTATATGTTATGCTGACATTTTGGCAAGGGAAGGAGCAGGCTGGAAATCAATTTTGCAAAAATTTTATGACTGTGTCATTGTAGATTTTTAAAAAAGTGTATAAATCTGTAAAACATGGGTCATACTATCATTGAGGTGATGAGTATGGATAAGAAATTTATAGCAGCAGTGATTGTCTGCGTCGTGGCATTAACGGCCGTAGCAACAGGCACATATTTTATAGGTCAGAAAGGCAATGATGTTAATTTAAGAAAGGCACAGAACACTGCAACAACTGCAAATGAAAAAAATGTTGAAGCAGCACAAAAGGTAATTGAGGAAACAACAACAGAGGGAGACAGAGTGGCAGATGATAAAGATTACAAGGGAAGTACACCGGGGGAGACGGAAGTCGTTGGAGCAAATAATAATGTGGTAGAAGCCAATACAGAGTCAAATGCGAAGGAAGATGAGTATATGTATGGTTTATCTTCTGAAGCAGCAGCACAGATTAAAGCATTAGAGTTCAACAAAAAAAGCGAATTATTATGGCCGGTTCAGGGAAGTATTATCATGCCATATGACATGGAAAGCACTGTATATTACTCTACTTTAGATGAATACCGATGCAATCCGGGACTTGTAATTCAGAGTGCACAAGGCACAGCGATTAAGGCAGCAGCAGATGGCGTTATAACGACACTAACCGAAGATGATGAATTGGGAGTCTGCATTAATCAGGCTATCGGAAATGGTTATATTGCAACATATGGTCAGGTAATTAATCCGGAAGTTGCGGCTGGAGATTTTGTTGAGGCAGGACAGACCATAGCATATGTAAACAAACCAACCAGATACTATACTAAGGAAGGCGACAATATTTATTTCGCAATTGCAAAAGACGGAAAGCCAATTGATCCGTTATCGTTTATTGATTATGAGGACTAGTTGATATATTTGTTAGAACCTGATAACTTTTTAAGTTTATGCTTTGAAGTATCAGGTTCTTTTTTTCAAAAGAATTTGCCAAAGTACATAAAACAAACTAAAATAGATATTAGTTTTAGTGTACGGAGGATAAAAAATGGGAAAATATATTATGGCTCTCGATCAGGGAACAACCAGTTCAAGAACAATTTTGTTCGATAAAGGAGGAAATATAATATGTCAGGCGAATCAGGAGTTTGAGCAGATATTTCCGAAGCCGGGCTGGGTGGAACATGATCCGGAGGAAATTTGGAAAACACAGCTGTTGACCATGAAAGAGGTTATACATAAGGCAGGAATTACTGGAAATGATATTGAAGCGATAGGTATTACGAATCAAAGAGAGACTAGCGTGGTATGGGACAAGAATACAGGAGAGCCTGTCTATAATGCGATAGTCTGGCAATGTAGAAGAACTTCTCATCTGATTGATAAGATTGTGTCGGATGGACTTAGTGATATGATACAGAATAAAACAGGATTGGTTCCTGATGCTTATTTTTCAGGAACAAAGATTCAATGGATATTAGATCATGTAGAAGGGGCAAGAGAAAAGGCAGAGAAGGGACAGTTGTTGTTTGGCACCATTGATACATGGTTGATGTGGAAATTAAGTGGTGGCGGGATACATGCTACGGATTACACCAATGCCAGCAGAACTATGATTTATAATATTCATGAATTAAAGTGGGATGAAGAGTTACTTGAAATATTGAATATTCCTAAAGCAATGTTGCCAAAAGTTTCAGCGTCCAGTGGTGTGTTTGGATATACTATTAGAGAGATTTTAGGAGCGGTCATACCTATTAGTGGTGTGGCAGGCGATCAGCAGGCAGCATTGTTTGGGCAGTGTTGTTTTGATAAGGGTGATGTGAAAAATACATACGGAACAGGCTGCTTTTTGTTAATAAATACAGGGAACAGACCTATTTCATCAAATCATGGATTAATTACAACAATTGCTGCATCTACTGATGAGGTGGAGTATGCTTTGGAAGGAAGCGTTTTTGTGGCTGGAGCAGCAATTCAGTGGCTTCGTGACCAGATGGGACTTGTGAAGAATGCACCGGAAAGTGAAAGAATTGCTTCTAGAGTAAAGGATAGTGCTGGAGTCTATGTTGTTCCGGCATTTACCGGTATGGGAGCACCTTATTGGAAACAGAATGCCAGAGGTATGGTAGTAGGATTGACCAGAGGGACTAGCAGAGAGCATTTTGTGAGAGCTACATTAGAGTCGCTGGCATATCAGACATGGGATGTGTTAAAAGCAATGGAACAGGATTTGGGAGAAGAGATTCAGTCTATTAAGGTAGATGGTGGCGCATGCGCTAATAATCTTTTGATGCAGTTTCAATCTGATATTACAGGAAAGAATGTAGTCCGCCCTGCAGTTATCGAGACGACGGGACTTGGAGCAGCCTATTTGGCAGGGCTTGCCACCGGATATTGGAAAAGCAAAGAGGATATACGTAATAATATGAGTATAGATAAAAAATTTACAGCCCAGATGGATGAAAAAGAAAAGCAGGAAAGACAAAAAGGTTGGAAACGTGCAGTAAAATGCGCAATATTATACAGCGAAGAGTGATTAAATAATAGTAAGGAAATGTGATTTTTTATTGTTTAGCAACAGTTGTCTGGTATTATAAGTTTTACACAAATTGAGTATATTAATAATACCATATGCTGATATAATATTTTACAGTTGGACAATTCATATAAAGAATATATGAATTAAGTATTTTGCAAAATATAGTAAACTGTAGAAGAGCGTTAAGATGGACTGATTTTTAACGTAAGTATATGGAGGTATTATGATGAATAATAAACAAGTAACGAGAATTGTATTGACTGCACTTTTTGCAGCACTGGCTTTTGTGGCTACATATATTATTAGAGTTCCTACAGTGGGAACGAATGGATATGTTAACATTGGAGATACCATTGTATTGCTCTGTGCATGGATGATTGGTGGTGTTTATGGTGGACTTGCAGCAGGTATTGGTTCTGCGTTATCTGATTTGGCAGGAGGATATGGTCCTTATATACCGGGAACATTTGTTATCAAATTTTTCATGGCAGTTATAGCATATTTGATTTTTGCAGCACTTAAGAAAGCCAATGTGAATTAAGTTATTGGTTATATTGTCAGTGGTGTTGTGGCAGAATTGATTATGGTATTTGGATATTTCTTGTATGAAAGTACATTGTTAGGATATGGGTTTGCAGCAGCAGCGTCTATTCCAAGCAACTTTACCCAGGCGGGTACATGTTTAGTATTGGGCTATATATTAATAGGCATTTTAGAAACTTCAAAAGCCACATCTTTGATTCAGAAGCATGTGTAGAATAAATATTGTATATATAAGAAAAAATGTGTTAATATTATCTATGGTGCGTAAGGAAGCTTTTAGTTCTTAAGGCATTCAATAATAAAATAAAATTGAGGTAGGATATGTATTCAGAACTTACAAAACAGGCAGAGAAAGTAACCAGAGAAATTATAGAAAAGGCAGGACTTGTTTCTGGGCAGATTTTAGTGGTAGGTTGTTCTTCCAGCGAAATTTGTGGAGATAAGATTGGAAGTAATTCAAATCTTGAGGTGGCTCAGGCAGTATTTAAAGGAATATATGACGTATTGCAGGAGAATGGTATTTATTTGGCAGCACAGTGTTGTGAACACCTGAACCGTGCGATTATTGTGGAGCAGGAAGCAGCACCATTTTCTGATATTGTGAATGTGGTGCCACAGCCAAAGGCGGGAGGATCTTTTGGAACAACAGCATATAAGACTTTTAAAAAGCCGGTTGCTGTGGAGGAGATAAAAGCAGATGCCGGCATCGATATTGGTGGAACACTGATAGGTATGCACATAAAAAAGGTTGCTGTGCCGGTAAAGTTGGAAAATAACAAAATCGGTGAGGCGAATGTGCTGGCAGCTAGAGTGAGACCAAAATTTATTGGTGGAGAAAGAGCTGTATATGATGAAAAGTTAATGTAGTAAATTAGAAAAGATAGTCGTAGATGCGACTATCTTTTTTGCTATAAAAATTTAATAATTAGATGTAGTTTTGTAAAAAAATCGGTGCGACAGGATTCGAACCTGCGACCTCTGCGTCCCGAACGCAGCGCTCTACCAAACTGAGCCACGCACCGTTTACCATATGTACTATATCACTTTTGAAGGAAAATGTCATCAAAAAATAAAAAATGTTTTGTGTCATAAATGATAAACACCCTATTGACACATTGAAAAAATATATGTTATTGTTGATGAGACTGATTTTTTATCAGATGTGCAAAGAAGAGTTTATAAACATATGTTGAAGAGTAGATATGAATTGATTATCCGGGATTCATACAATCAATTGAAAGGAGGCCAATAATATGCGGGAAGTTCGAACAGAAGGAATTATTTGTGTAAAGGATAAGGCTGGATTTGAATATGAATTATCAAGAATAGAGTATATTGAGCGTGAAGATGAAACATTTGAATATATATTTATGCCAAATTATAATGTGATAGATTTATTGCCAAACAATATTTTTCAGGGAATTCCTGGTCTTAATTTGGATTTGAGAAAGGAAAGATATGTGCGTGAGAATATGACGCCTGTATTTATTAGTGAGAGAACACCTAGTGAGCATAGAGAAGATGTATGGGAGCTTCTTGCTATGTACGACATGGAGTATTTGAATCGTTTGGAGTGGCTAATTAGAACGGATATGAGCTATTCCGGTGATCCAATGTATGTGAAGAGGTATATTCCGGAAGAATACAGAGTTGAAGTAGATTTGTCAGATAAGGTGAAAAAGGAGAAAAACTATTCCAAGGTAATGTGTTCTATGCTAATCGAAATCTGTAAGGGAAATGACTTATTAGTTGATGGTGTAAAGATTACGGATGAAAATAGAAAAGAAATGCATAGTGTGTTGATGACCATTTACGAAAAGGCAATAAGAGATGTAAAGAGTAGACAACAGGCAGGAATTAATAAAGCCAAAAAGGAAGGAAAGTATAAAGGGCGAGTGCCTATAGAAATAGATGTTGTAAAGATGGATGAAGTATTTTCGAACTTTAATAAGAGAATGATTAGTGAAGCAGAAGCAATCAAAAGGTTGGGGGTAAGTAAATCAACATTTTATAGGCGATTAAAAAAATATAACAATACAGTTGATTAGAAAGGAAAGAATTATGGCACATTTATATTTTACCAGACATGGACAGACCATATGGAATGTAGAAAATAAAATATGTGGGGCAACAGATATTGAATTAACAGAGTTAGGACACCAGCAGGCAATGGAATTAGGGGAGTATATCAAAAAGCAGGGGATTGCTATCGATGAGATTTTATATTCGCCTTTGTCTCGTGCGGCAGAAACAGCCAGACATATATCGGAAGTGACAGGGATTCCTATGAGAGAAGAGGTTCGATTGAAAGAGCAGAACTTTGGAAAATATGAGTCCACTCCGAGAGATGGTTTAGAGTTTAAAAAAGCAAAAGAGAATTTTATTAGTTCTTTTGATGGTGGGGAGACGATGCTGCATTTGGCATCTCGTGTATATAATCTGTTAGATGAAATCAGATTGGAGCAAGATAAAACATATCTGTTGGTAGCACACAATGGAATTTCTAGAATTATTCAGTCGTACTTTTATGATATGACAAATGAGGAATTTGCAGCTTTTGGAATTAAGAACTGTGAAATCAGGGAGTATCGGTGGTAGGGGATATTGTAAAAAAGAATTGTTCATTGGAAAAGTACTTTTTTACGTGTTTTCTAAATATTATTTTTCCTTTGTATCATATCAAAGTACCGTATTTGTCTTTTCGCATATACACTTTTCCCCAAAAATTAAAAAAAATATATAAACAATATGTTGCTATTTCCTTGCGGGTTTGATAGACTAGTATTGGGTGCTACCAAGAAACGGTAGGCGGTTAGTCCTTCAACGGAGGACTGCGACCTCTGATTACATAGAAATCTCTGCAAAGGGAAATCTGGGAAAGGAGGGAGATTTTAATGAGCGATTTTGAGATACTATACATAGTGTTAATGATTATATCAATTATAGTTACAATACTTATAGCATATATCAATAACTCAAAAAAGTAACCGCCCCAGTTTGCAATTAGTGCGGTTACTCTTTTTTGAGTAATATACTATTTGGGACTAACCGTCTATCGGTAGTGCCTTTTTCTATCTTTATATTAGCAAATCTCTTACAGTAAGTCAAATATAATAGATTTTTTTAATTTGATAATAAATTTGTGGAAAAATCGAAACTTAACGATCATTCCTTATTTTATCTCTACTCGGCTTGTAGCTTATAATTACGAGCAACCTCCAGCTCGAATCCGCTTCGCTTCTTCTCGCTGAAGATTGTCACAATATTAAAATAATAAAACTCACACCTTAGTGAGCAAGCTCCCTCGGTGTGAGTTTTATTATTTTAATATTGCTCGTAATTAGCCAAAGTATCTCTTTAATAATCCTTCGAATGCCTTACCATGTCTAGCCTCATCTCTAGCCATTTCATGTACTGTGT